>JANLPT010000312.1:0-31312 GCA_031367405.1 Bryobacteraceae bacterium | reverse complement strand
GCTGATCGCATCGCGCGCGTCCTCCGGATCCACGGCAAAACGATCTTCGAGACGTCGCGCCAGGAGGAACGCCTGCCCCGGGTTGAGATCGATTACCAGGTCGATATCCTGCGTGGCTCGGGCGACGCCAAAGGTGGCGCTGGCGATGCTGCCTCCGATCGCAAACGGTAGTTCCATCTCTTCGAGCACCTCGACGAGTTGGCGATAGGCCTCGTGGAGATCCGTCATTTTGGCCCATAGCATCGTTGGGCCCAGGCGGCACCATAGTAGGTTTCCACCATCCGGCGCTTGATTTCGGCCTCGGTGATCGACGGATTCTCCAGGCGCAAATTGGCGGCGAACATGCTTCTCACCAGCGCCGTCATTTCCAGGGCCCGGGCGAACTGCTGACCAGGGGTCCGCTCGCGTTGGAGACGCAGCCAGAGCGCTTGCGACGTTGGGCTGGTATCCGTAACCATTCCGCTATTGTCCCATGCCGAATCGTCACCACCTACCGGCCGAAGTAGCTGCGAGTCGGCGCGGGCGGCTCCGTGTTCTTGATGCCGCGCCAGAGGATCTGGTTCATCAGGTCGTCGTCGATTTCGTCGGCTTCGTCGAAGTCGAATTTGGCGCTCAGTTCGGCGAGTTCACGATGCGCCGAAGCCGTGGCGACCGGGTTGCGCTCGTCGAGCGGATGGCGCGGCTTCAAAGCCGCGTAGGGCTTCGTGTCCGGTTTGGCGGAGAAGGCGTTCCACATCGGGCGGGCGGCGGCGTCGAAGCTGGTCATGGGCCGTAAGCCCAAGATCAGCTCCATGGTGCGCAGCATCGACGTGGTGTTGTACATCGTGGAATCGATGATGCCGCGCCGCGTGTAGGGCGAGATGACGAAGGCGGGCGAGCGGTGCGAATCGACGTGGTCCGGGCCATTTTGCGCGTCGTCTTCCAGAACGAAGATGGCGGTTGACGGCCAGAAGCGCGACTTTGACATGGCTTCGACAATCTGGCCGAGGGCCCAGTCGTTGTCGGCCATCGCCGCTTTCGGCGTGTGCTTGCCGGCGGCGAGCCCCGAAGTGTGGTCGTTGCCGATGCGCAGGAAAATCAGCTTCGGGAGCGTCCCGCTCTCTTCGTACTTCTTCAGATCATCGAGGAAAATCCTGGCACGATCAACGTCGAGATACTCCAGGTCGAAAGCGCGATAGTCCATGTTCGTGACGGGCCGCAGCACCGGGTCGCGCACGGCCTTGATGCCACTGCCCACAGGGCCATTGGTCGCCCACCAGCCGTAGTTACGCATGCTGACTCCCGCCGCCTGCGCGTTCGACCAAAGGTAACCCGCTGGCGGCAGCGCGGCCGGCTCGCCGCCCTCATAGTCGTAGTGCTTGCGGCGGCCGCCGTAGCTATTCGGCCACATCTTCTGCACGTAATCGTTGGCAATCGCCGACGTTGACCAGTTATGCCCATCGGCACTAACATCGGCATTGACGTAGAAGTTATCGAAGAGGACAAAGTCTTTCGCCAGCTGCCGGTGATTTGGCGTGGTGGACTCATCGAAGAGAGTGAGCGACGGGTCACCGTTGCCGATGCCGAGATCGCCCAGCACCTGGTCGTAAGTGCGATTCTCTTTGACAATGTAGATGACGTGCTCAATCGGCGACGCACTACCAGGCTTGGAAGGAATGGGATTGCCGGCCGGAATGTTCACTTCATCGAGTAACTCATCGCGGTAAGGCGTGTTAGTAAGGACGCGCTTCGTGTAAGTGGCCAGAGTCTGATCGTTAAAAGGATCGATCACCGAGATGGTACCGGTCTGCAAGCGTCCCACATACTCGACGGCGGCGTTACCCAGGTGTACGGGCGCGGCTTTCTTATTAGGATTTGGCCCACCCGGATTCGGGAAGCTACGGGCACCCCGGCCATTCATCACGAGTAACCGCCCGTCCTTCAAACTGCGGGCAGCCACCGGATACCAGCCCGTGGGGACAAAGCCCAGCACGCGGCTGCGGCGATGCGTAACATCGACGACGGCAACAGCATTGGCGTCGGAGCAGACGACATACAAGCTCGATTGGTCGGCACTCAGAGCCAGAGCCGTCGGCGTCATGCCTGCCGGTTGGCGCGGGAACAAGGCGACGTTGATGGTCTCCACGGAGCGCACTTCGCCCCGGTCGCTGACGCCGAGCACATCGACACGGTTCGTGTTAGCGGCGGTGACGAAGAGGCGATACTTCCATTCCAGCGGCTTCTCGTCTTTTTCTTCTTCGGTGGGTTGGGGCTTCAGGTCGCTCCACAGCATGCCGGTGGGATGGGGGCCAACGCGCGTCATGCCCATCGCTTCGCCGGTTTCGGCTTTGTGCTGATAGATGGCGGAGTTGGCCCAACTGGAGACGAAGAAGCTCGCGCCGAGCGGATGAAAGAGGATCTGATAAGGGCGACGGCCGGTCTTGACGCGTTCAATCACGCGGCCCGATTGCGGGTTGATCACCAGCACCATGTCGCGATAGAGCAGAGTGGCGTATAGCAAGCGATCATTGGGGGAAAGCACCACATCGCCCACAAAATCCTCGTGGGTGCGCGTTGCGACGGGCGTAATTTCAAAGGTGCGGGTGTTCTTCAATTCCCCGGTCTCAGAAAAGCTGAACTCGTAGATGGCCGATTGCGACCCGCCACCAACGTAGATCGTGCGGCCGTTCTGGGTCATCGTCATGCCGAGCCAAGCGTCGGGTACTTTGATGCGCGATTTTTCCTCCAAGCCCGGTAGGCTCAGCACGGCGATGGAGGGTGGGTTGTAACCTTGGTGCAACACCAGCAGGTACTTGCCATCGGGCGAGACGAGGCTGGTGCTGGGCATTGTGTCGAGCGCGATCTGGCGGCCGGCCGGGTCAATGTGCCAACCATTCGGCAGCAGCACGCGGCCATCGGCTTGCTTGCCGATGCGTTGGGGAGCAGACGGTTGCGAGACGAGATAGATCGCCGCGCCGGCGAGCGTCAGTAACAGAAGTAGTTTCTTCATTCGGGCAGCAGCTCCTTCACTCGCTTTATATTAGCGCCCTTGTTACCAGAACAGCTTGAAACCGAATTGAAACTGTCGCGGATCGAGGGCCGAAGTGTAAGCAAGAGGCGTGGAGGCCGTATTGCGGTTGGCCACGATCGGGCTGGGCAACCTAGAAAGAGGCACGTCGCCGACTATGTTATTCACCGTGCGAAAGTTGGTGCGATTGAGTAAGTTGAAGCCCTCGGCCAGAAACTCGATGGCTTGGTTCTCTCGGGTGCCAAAGTGAAAGCGCCGCGATAAGCGTAAGTCGAACGAAGCATAGTCGGGGCCGACGCCGGCGTTTCGACCCAGGCTCGCTGGGCGCTTGTTATTGACGTAAGTGTCACCCTGACTGTCGACGCCGGTAAGAACATTGAACGGTCGCGCGGAACTATAAATAAAGATCGGAGCCAGGCTCCAATCACGCACTAACTTATTCTTGGCCTGAGATTGATATACCGCATGAAAGACCGTACGGTGCTTCTGATGGAACGAAGAGAGCGAGCGTTCGGCGCGGAAATTCAGTTGGTCCTGCGGCGAGTAGTCAGAGTTAAAGTCAGTCGACTCATCCATGGCCTTCGAGAAGGTCTGGTTGAAGTTGAATGAAAAGCCGTGCGAGAAGCGTTTCGTGACTTGCAGGATACCGGCGTGATAGAACGAGTTGGCGTCGGAAATCGCATTGTTCAACTGCAGCACCAGAGGATTAATGCGCACGAAAGTGGGCCGGCCATCGGGCAGCCGCTGACCGGAGTAAGCTACGTTGCGGCCGGTGTTGCGGGCCAGATGCGCGGCACGATTGAAGTTATAGCCGAGCGAAACGGCGAAGCTGCCGATTTGGCGCTCCACTTCAAAACTGGCCTGGTGGGCCCAGGGATTTTGAAAGCCCGGTTCGATCCCGAAGACCACTGATCCAGGCAGATTGGGGCCGACGCGGACCCCGAACTGCGCCAAGTCCGCCTCACTGATCTGGCGTTTGCCGATGACTCCTTGCGCGGTAAGTGTCTGAAAGACGGTGGCGGAAGTAACGAATTGATTGGTACGTGGGTCGCGGAAGATGGCACTGGTGGGCGTGAGTAACACTTGATTAATGAAGCGGCCAGAGAGAGGGTCGGCCACGCCGGCGATCTGGCCATTCACTTGTGAATAATAGAGCCCGTAACCGCCGCGTACGGCCGTCTTTTGATCTTTGCCGGGGGCCCAGGCAAAGCCCACACGGGGCGCAATGTTGTTGTAATCGCGCGGAACTATCTTGTTGTGCCGCTCGAGCTCATAACGTAAGCCGCCACTGAGAGTTAGATGCGAATTTACCTTCCAGCTATCCTGCAGGAATAAGTTATGACGCGTCGTGGTGATCAAATAGTTAGGGTTGCCGAAGCCTTGTTGATAGAGCTCGGGAATGCCAAGCGCGTAAGACTGCAAGGCCGTGATGGGTTGGCTGAGCACCGGAATGAGGCGTTGCTGTCCGGCCCCGGCTAGAAGACCGCCTAACGTGGTGGCGATGTTCGGATCGCCGGTGGCCGATTGCAGCACGAGAGCCAGTGGGATGCGCGAACCAAACGTAAAGCGGCCGCCAAGGAAGGTGTCGGACTGTTGGCTGACGCGCACCGGGTTAAGGTCCCAGCCAAATTTGACGCTGTGCTTACCGGTTAGATAGGAGAAGTTCTGCAGGGCTTGGTAGTGCCGTTCGATATTGCGATAAGGTACAAAGATTTGCCGTCCAAAGAAGCCAAAGCCATTGATGTTGATTTCTGGGCCGTTGACATCGTTTGGCAGCACCTTGAGGCGGTTATAGCCCCATTGCAAGCGGGTCTCCATGATCCAGCGCGGGTTGAAGATGTAAGTATCGGAAAATGCCGTGGTGAAGTCGGTTTGATTGACGGCGCGGCCACGATTGAAGCCATCCAGCGCGCCGAACGCATTGTTATTCGAGGGGTTCTTGGTGTAGTTCATGCGGAAGAAGAAACTGTGATTGTCACTGCGGCGCACGTCCCACTTACCGGAAAGCTGATCGTTGCGTTCGGAGAAGGGGAAGTTACCCGAATTCTCGTTAAACAATCGCGGAACGAGCGGGTTATTGCCAGGAATCAGAACGGCGCGACCTTGGCGAGCGAGGCCCACCAAAGCTGGGCTACCGGTGGCTTCGAGAAAATTCAACAGATCAGTTTGGCCTTGGGGCAAGCGGTTAAAGACGCTGCGATCCTGCAGGATCGGAATGAAGTTGGTCTCTTGACGGCTGAGGTGCTCGTAGGCAAAGAAAAGGAATTGCTTATCTTTTTTCAAGGCACCTCCCGCCGTCGCGCCGGCTTGGGTGCGGGTAAAGGAGGACTTACCCGGATCGAAGTAATTGCGCGCTTGAATGTCGCGGTGGCGCAGAAAGCCAAAGGCATTGCCCTTCCAGGTATTGGTTCCGGACTTTGAGATGATGTTGACCACTCCGCCCGAGGCATTCCCAAACTCGGCGGAAAAAGAGTTGCGGTTGATCTGAAACTCCTGGGCCGCCTCTTGTGAAAACGTGGGACGCACGCCGCCGGAGACGCCATAGTTTTCCAGACCATCGATGAAGAAGCCATTGCCCCGGCCATTTGAGCCGCCAAAGCTGAGTCCGGAATTTGGCGTTTGGATGGGCCGGAAACTTGCGTCGTCCGCTAAAGTCTGCGTCGAGACTACACCGGGAGCCAACACGGCGAAATCGAGAAAATTGCGCTTGTTGATCGGCAGGTTGACGATGGACCGTTGCTCCACCGTGTTCGCTTGCTGGGTACGTTCTACTTCGACGGCTGCGGCTTCGGCGGTGACAATCACTTCGGTGGCGACGGCGCTGAGGCTCATCTCGACTGCGAGAGAGACGACGTCGCCGACGCGCACCTGCACGCCTTCGAGCACCTTAGTGGCGAATCCAGGGGCCTCGACGCGCATCCGGTAAACACCCGGCGGCACCAGGGGAATGGCGAATTCGCCCGCCGTGCCGGCCTGCGTCGCCCGCGTGAATCCTCTTTCAGGGTCAAGCAGTGTAATCTTCGCCTGAGGCAAGGCTTGCCCGGTGGCGTCCACAACAGTGCCTCGGACATCGCCCGCGTTACTGGTCGCCTGGGGCAAAGCCAGGGCGGTGAACAACAGAGTCACTCCAGCTAATTTAAGAAACATCGTACTCCTTAGCCCAGCTAACCGCACTGGGGCCTGTGCCGACAGAGTATCACTGCAAATGAAGGAACGCCACGGGGCGGCATCGTGCCTGGTGTACGCTTTGTTAAGTCAGTCGATTCTTCCCGCCACTCCAGCGAGCGAGAGAGAAGACGGCTCGGAGGAAAGTTGAAGCATCCCGCGATTCCGTATGTGTTGCCAATGGCTGTTTTTCTTGGCATTCTGGCGATCCAGAGTTACCTGAAGCCCCTCGGCTCACTTGAATTTCCCCTACGAGTCGCGTTCCTGACGGCCATCCTGTGGATCTTTTCCCGCCAAGCCATCTCGTTCCGCTGCGTGCGGCCCGGCGCGAGCATCCTTCTGGGCATCGCCGTCTGTGCGATGTGGGTAGGCCCCGACCAACTCTTCCCTGGCTATCGCAGCCATTGGCTCTTCCAGAACTCCCTCACCGGTTCGCTAAAGACCTCCATTGACAGCAGCCTGATCAGCGATCCATTCGTGCTTTTCTTTCGCAGCATTCGCGCGGTGATCCTGGTGCCGATTATTGAGGAGCTCTTCTGGCGCGCCTGGATGATGCGCTGGTTGATCAAGCCCGGCTTTACCGCGGTACCGCTGGGGGCGTATTCGGCCCAAGCCTTCTGGATGGTCGCCGTCCTGTTTGCCTCGGAGCATGGGCCGTTCTGGGAAGTCGGTTTGCTGTGCGGCGTGATCTACAACTGGTGGATGGTAAAGACCAAGAGCCTGGGCGATTTGATTCTTACTCACGCCGTCACCAACCTTTGTCTCAGCCTGTTTACCATTGCCACGCAACAGTGGCAATATTGGCAGTGATGCTGCCCGCCGCGCGAATTTTCGAAATGGTCAATACGATGGTGCTGCCCGGCTGGCTGCTGCTGATTCTGGCACCGCGTTGGCGCTTCACGATGCCGGTGGCGGCAGTGGGGCTGCCGCTCTTGCTCGCCGTCACTTACGCTATCCTGCTGGCGCAGCATTTCGGCGAGGCTGCGGGAGGGTTCGGGAGCTTAGCCGGCGTCACGCAGCTTTTTGCGAATCCTTTCGTCCTGCTGGGCGGCTGGATTCACTACCTCGCCTTCGACCTGTTCATTGGTGCCTGGGAAGTGCGTGACGCCCAAAAGCATGGGTTGCGGCACTGGTGCGTTGTTCCGTGCCTGCTGCTGACGTTCATGTTCGGCCCAGCGGGATTGCTGCTCTATTTCGTTCTGCGCTACGCGGTTCGCCGCGAACTCACGGTCTAAAAAAAACGGACGGCGTGGCATTTCTGCCGCCCCGCCCGCTCTCTCAATTCCGCTACTTACGCGTTGATCACCACCGGAATGGTGCGCGACTTCGCGGCCTCTTTTTTAGGCAAAGTGACGGTGAGTTCACCGTTCTTATAGTCGGCCTTGACGTTTTGGACCTCGAGGGTATCCGGCAGAGTGTAGTGGCGGGCAAAGGCACCGTAGCTACGCTCAATCCGGCGGAATCCCGCTTGGTTGGCCTGCGGCTCGAACTTGCGCTCGCCCTTGATGGTGAGCGTGCCGTTTTCGAACTTCACTTCGATTTCGCTCTGAGCGACGCCGGGCAGGTCAGCCTTGAGGATAATTTCCTGCTCAGTTTCGATGACGTCGACAGCGGGCGTCCAAACCTGGGCTGCGTCCTGGCCGGAAGCCTGATTGGACTCTGAGAAACGCGCGAGGGCTTCGTCGAAGACATGGAAAGGGGTGCGGAAGGTGGTAAGGGTCATGGTGATTTTATCTCCGTTTGGTATCTACTGACATTCATAGTATGTAATATGAGTGTGATATTGTCAAATAAAATTATTCCATTCGCATCAATAAAATATCGCCTCCCCCCATGGACCCGTAACTCATTGATTCCATGAAATGGGGTCGCAGCACCACCGACCCCAGGTACCTGACAATGTGGGGGTTGTGGGGGGAGCGATTTTGGCTGTTTAGGGGGAGTGGGTGGCTTATTCGTCGAGCCAGTCGATGGTGGCGGCGACCAAATAGGGCCCTAAAAACGACGCGGCGTGCTCTTCGGCCGCCCGCAGGACTCGCTCAGCATGGGGGCGGCTCGGTGAGATCGTCACGGCGGCGACGACCGCGCGATTCAGCAAATCAATGTCTTCGGTTTCCGCCACAGCGAGGTTGAACTTCTTCCGCAGCCGCTCTTTGAGCCCCAACACGTAGTGGCGCTTGTCCTTTAAAGAGTGGGAGTCCACCAGATGCAACTCAAGAGTCAATAGTCCAATGGCGGGCATATGTCGCGAGTTTACATCCTCATGGTGGGCCCCAATGGGTAAAATGGGGGGATGAAGATCTTTTTTGTTCCCGTGATCACCCTGATTGCGTTCTCGGCCGCCTTCGGCGAAACCGCCGAGGATAAGCGCCTGAAGCTGGCTGCTGAGGTGCTTCGCGAAGTGATGAGTGCGAAGGACAAAGCCATCCCCCAGGAATTATTGGATAAGGCCGAGTGCGCGGTGATTGTGCCTGGTATGAAGAAGGGCGCGTTTATCTTCGGCGCGAAGTTTGGCCGTGGTTATCTCACCTGCCGCCAGGACGATAAAGTGGGCTGGAAGAGCCCCGCGGCCGTCCGGATTGAAGGCGGGAGCCTCGGCTTTCAGATTGGCGGCGCGGAGATGGACGTCATTTTGCTCGTGATGAATAAGCGTGGCGCGGAGCGTTTGCTCACCAGCAAGTTCACGATGGGCGGCGAAGCGAGCGTCGCGGCCGGCCCGGTGGGTCGCGATAGTTCCGCGCAGACCGACGGCATGATGACCGCTGAGATCCTCAGTTATTCGCGCCAGCGCGGCATCTTCGCCGGATTTTCGCTTCAGGGTGCTTCCCTGCGCGAAGACCTCGACTCGAACCGCGCCATGTACGGCAAGAGCCTCACCAACAAAGAAGTGATCAGAACCAACCCGCCCGCGCCGCCCGCCGGGGCTGAATTGCTGCAAGAGCTGAACCGATACTCCAGCCGGAAATAAGTCCGCCTCAGGGGGGCCTGCGGAATCGGGACACATTGGCTATATAATAGTGGCAAATGTCTACGTACACGCGGATGGTTCTGGTACTGGCGCTCAGCTTTCTGGCCGGGGCGGCTGACGACCCTGGTTGCCCGGGTTACCCGGCGGCGTTGCGCGCCGAATGGGAAAGCAGTCTCGCTCTCGATCAGGCTTACGTCGCCTACCGGAAGAATCCCGGCCCCCGTACATCCACCGCGTCTTACCCCCGCGACAGCTTTATCGATCAGTTACTCCTGACGAAGATGGCCGCCGATGGCGTGGCTCCGGCTCCGGTCACCGCTGACGCCGAATTTGTGCGCCGCACTTACATTGACCTGACTGGCCGTATCCCTACGCCGGAACAGGCGGAAACTTTCTTCAATGACTCGCAGCCTGCCAAACGTTCGCATCTGATCGCCCAGTTGATCGCTTCGCCCTCGTTCGTCGACCAGTTCACGCTCTTCTTCTCGAATAAGTATAAGGTGACGCGCGGTAACTCGAACGTCGGCTTAGCCGGCCGCAATGTCTTCTATAAGTTTGTACGCGAGGCTTTCGAAAAGGATCGCCCCTATAACGAGTTTATTGCCGAGATGCTCGGCGCTCGCGGGGAAGTGGATAATGTCCCGGGCACGCAATTCTTTGCCCGTAACATCGCCGAAGATGGTCCACTGCAGGACACTTGGGACAACACCACCGATATCATCACTACCCAGTTACTCGGCTTCAAAAGCGAGTGCGTCTCCTGCCACAATGGCCGCGGTTATCTCGACAAAATCAATGTCTGGCTGACGCGCAAGACACGCGCCGATTTTTGGCAGATGTCTTCGTTCCTTTCGCGCACGAGCTTTCTCCGCTGGAGCGATGACACCATCGGGTTCCGGCCGCGCGTGGTGGTGATCGATCGCGAATATGGTAATTACTCCGGCGCGGTGAACACACCCGGCAACCGGCCGCCGCGCGCGAACACCAACTACGACCCCGCCTTCATGCTGAACGGCGAAACGCCGAAGTCGGGCGAATTCCGCCGGGAGTTAGCGCGATTAGTCACCAGCGACCGTCAATTCGCCCGGGCCACGGTGAATACGCTGTGGGACTATTTCTACGGCCACGGCATTGTCGATCCGCCGGACGCTTGGGACTTGGCTCGCGTAGACCCCTCCCGTATGCCCCCAGCCGGCTGGCCCTTCCAGAACTCAAATCCCGAGTTACTCGAAGCCCTTACCGATCACTTCATCAAGAATAACTACTCAATCCGCGAGATGGCCCGGCTGATGACAAATTCCACCATATACCAGCTTTCGAGTACTTATCCGGGCGAGTGGAAAGACGCTTACACACGGTATTTTGCGCGGGCTTATCCGCGGCGCCTTACGTCAGAAGAAGCCTACGATTCCATCATCACCGCCACGCGCACCGAGGCGCCGATGACGGTGCTGGGCTGGGATCGTCCCGTCACTTACGCGAATCAGCTGCCCGACCCCACCGAGCCGGCGACGGATGGCGGCGTCACCAACTTACTCGCGCAATTTGGACGAGGAAATTGGCTCACTGTCCCGAATAACAATGGACCCACGCTGCTGGGCTTGCTGTACTCCATGAACGACAGCTTTGTCGTTACTCGCACCTTTGGCGATACGCGCGCCTCGGTGGTGCCGAACAATCGGGTAAGCCAGATCCACGCCATCGCCACCTCCGACGAAGATGCCATCCGGCGAATGTTTCTCGCCACCCTGACGCGTTATCCCACTGAGGCGGAGACCGACACCGTGCTGGCCAGCCGCAGTGGCACGCGCGACCAATGGCTGAGCGACGTGCAATGGGCGCTGCTGAATAAACTCGACTTTATCTTTAATTACTAAGGGAACTCCGTCATGAACATCTTACGCAAGAATTGCGAAGGTCACTCGCCGGTTACCCGGCGGCACTTACTATTCGGCGCGGCCAGTGCCGCCAGCAGCGGGTTACTGAAGGCGCACCAGGATGCCGAAGTGACCACCAGAGCCGCCGCCCGTTTGCGCGGCACGGCGCGTTCCTGCATCTTCATCAACCTCAACGGCGCACCGAGTCATCTGGACTTGTTCAATCCGCAGGACGGGCCCTGGAATCCGCGCGATGTCGATTTGCGCCAGCATGCGGGCAGCATGGTGCTTTCAAATCGTTACTTTCCTAACTTGAGCAAGATCACCAACGACCTGCTTACCTTGCGCTCGGTGCAGAGCTGGGAGAACGCCCACGAGCGTGGCCAGTTCTATATGCAGACGGCCCACTCGCAGAATCCGGCGTTCGCCGGAGAGACTCCGCACATCGGCGCGGTAATTTCCCGGGAGAAAGGCGCTAATGGCCTGCTGCCCCCCTTCATGTCCTTCAACCAGGGTAATCTGCAGGGCGCGACCTTTCTGGGGGGGCGCTTTCAACCGATGATGCCGCCCGCGCAACGGACGGGCATCTCCACCCTGTCGCATAACTTCTTCGGCACGGTTGACCAGAGCCGCGCCAGATTTGACCGCCGGTTTAAGTTACTCGAAAATCTGGACTCTTCTTTGCGTGAAGCACCCTATAACCAGGGCATGGCCGACTACGCGAGCTTCTATTCGCAAGCGCGCCGCATGATGTACAACGACGCCGTCGACCAGATCTTTCAGTACGGCGTCACCGACGAAGGCCGTTATGGCAATACGGCCATTGGCCGCTCGCTGATTATCGCGCGCAACGCGGTGAACGCCAACAATGGTGCCGTATTTATTAACTGCACCATGGGTGGTTGGGACTTACACGATACGATGTTCGATTTGGGGCGGGGCGGTAACTTCTATCAGCTCTCCGGCGAACTTGACCGCGCCGTGGGTGCCTTGGTGGAAGACCTGCGCTCCACCGGCAATCTTAACTCCACGTTGATCGTGATGATGGGCGAATTTGGCCGGACGCCGGGTAACTTGAATTCGCGCGGCGGCCGCGATCACTTTAAGGACGCCATGTGCGCCGCGATGATCGGAGGCGGCGTGAAGGGTGGGCGTGCGCTGGGCAAAACCGACTCGACCGGCAGCCGCATCACCGATCCCGGCTGGAGCCAGGACCGGCCGATTTACACCGAAGATATCGCCACTACGATTTACTCCGCCCTGGGCATTGACTACAACAAGGCCATCGCTGACACGCCCTCCGGCCGGCGTTTCCAGTATGTCCCCGGTGCCGATGAAGGCCGCTACCAGCCCATCGAAGAGGTCTGGGGTTAGATGCGCCGATTCGTAGCTGTGCCGGCTGAGCATCCCCTCCCTGACGGTCGGGGTTCTGTTGAACTGCCAAAGAGAATGCCGGCCATCAGGGAGGGGATGACTTGGACTTCCAAGGCGCTCGTACTGCTTGGTCTTGCCGCCTCTGCGGCCTATGGGCAGGGAGTCAATCCCGGGTCCATCCAGATTGTGGCCGACTCTGACCAAGTGCTGGTTGGCCGCACCTTGCAACTGCGAGCCATTGTCCGCGACACCCAAGGCAATCCACGTACCGGGGACGTGGTGTTGTGGAGCGTCAACAATCGCACTTACGGAGAAGTTACTTCCCAGGGAGAACTGCGCGCGATCAATGTGGGCATTGTCCGCGTGGCCGCCCAAGTGGGGACGGTGCGGGTGGAGACTCCCGTGCAAACCATGCCTCGTGAGGTGAAGATTACGCCGGACGCGATGACGATGGAGACGGGTTCGACACAGCAGTTTAAGGCCACCGCTTTCGATGCCGACGGCAAGGCTATCACCGGCGTCACATTTACCTGGGCCGTTACGAATAAGAATGCCGGAGGCACGTCGCTGCTCACCGTCAGCGCAGCGGGATTTGTGACGGCCAAGGCCGAGGGCGGTGCCGTGGTGCGCGCCACTTACACTTACAATGAAAACGTCACCGGGATGCAGCGCCAATGGATTGTGATGGCACCGGTGGATGTGGCCATGCCGCGCACCTATGAACTAACGAAAGTGCTGAATACGCGCGAGAAGATCCAGCGGTCTTTTCAGTTACGCGCCCGCCCCTCCATGCTATGGGGGACGGACGACGGCCAGCTATTCTTTAACGCCACGCTCGACGGCTTGTCGAATGGCCTGGTTCACTGGAACTACGGCGACTGGAAGATGGTCGCCGCCGGCGGCACCGCGCGCTTTACCGGCGGTAGCTTCGTGCAGGACTTTCGCATCCACTCGATCCTTTCCACCGGCCAGATTCTGGCTCTCGAAGAGACCAATGGCAATGGCAATCAGTTAAGCCGCGGCGACAAAAGCGGGCTGCAACCTTTTCTGAGTATCAACGCGCCCCTCGCTGGCACAGAAGGAGCGAACGGCATTTTTGTCAGCCGTAATTCCTACACGCCCTCGGGTTGGGTGTTAGTGCGCGCGACGTTCCGTTTCCCCGGTACCACGCCGACACTCACGGGCCTGTTTCGTGGGTACGGCGACCGCATCACCGAATTACTCGCGCATAGCGGCGAGACGCTGCCAGGCTTTACCGGCGCGCTGAACATTGAAGGTGACTTTGGCGTTACCGACGATGGCGTAGCTTACTACGCGATTTCGGCGGGGGCGCAACGCACCATCTTTAAGCATCAGGATCAGCGGGAAACGCTACTCAGTGTGAACGACGCGCTGGCCGGCTCCACCGTACGCCGCTTTCTCGGCGGCCGCGCGAATGCCCCGACTTTCTTCGTGAGTGAGCGAGGCGACGTAGCCTTGTCAGTGGAGTTGAACGACAACACCCAACACTTCGTGCGCTACCCCAAGAATGCCGCGCCGCAGACACTAAGACAGAACAGCGTGACGGGCATCCTCTGGCATAACTCCGAGGCGGGGACGCTTTTCTTCGGGAATCCATTCAACAATCTGGGGTCCGGCATTTACTTATGGCCGAATACGGGTAACTTGCGCCCGGTACTGATTCCGGGCCGTAACCTGGTCGCCGGGCAAACGGTGCAAGACGTAGAAAGCGGCTTTGTCGCGCCCAATGGCGAAGTAACATTAATGCTGCGGACGGCCGTTTCGAACATGATGATTGTGCGCATGCTGGAGGAGCCGTGGGTGATCGCTCAACATGGCGACCGGCTGAACGTGGAAGCGCCGTGGAACATGATCAATTTCGTGGGCGGGGCGCGGCAAGGTCCGGCGCACTTACTCACGGGTGGGACGGCGAGTACCATTGCGGTGGCGGACGGCGATAATTTACGCCCTCTCGTGGCTTACGGTGAGCGTCTCTATGGGACGCAGATGTACTTTGGCAGTTCAGTGAATAACTCCAACTGGAATGCCCGCAAGGCTCCGAATGGCGACCTTTATTTCACGAATGGACTCGGCATCGGCCGCGTGGCGGTGAGCAGCCTAACCCAAGAACTATTCCTGCGCTTCCCGATGACGCTTGACGGCGTCTCCGTATCGGCTCCCTTCTGGGTGGACGCGAACTCGCGTGGCGATGTCTTCTGGACGTCAGGTACCGGCGCGGGCGATAACCGGCTGTATCTTACTCGCGATGGCCAACATAAGTTACTGCTAGCCTATAGCGCCACCGCCGCGACGGCCACCACGATTGACGGCCGCATCGCTTCGAACGTGTCGAGTTATACGCTCGACGATGACGGCCGGTTGATGGCTTCGATGCAATTTCGCAATCAGCCCGATAACACCATCTACTTATGGAATGGACAAGCCTGGCAGTTACTGGCACGCGCCAATGAAACCCAAGTGGCGGGCCAAACCATCACCGGCATTAGTAACTTCCTGCGGGCGGGTGGCAATCGGCTCTTCTCCATGTTCCAAGTGGCGAGCGCTCGTAACATCATCGCGGAATGGAAGGGTTCGGCGTGGCAAGTGGTTTTGAATGATTCTCAGGTCTTGCCCCATGGCCAGGTGGTGAATAGCGTGTCGCTGTTCGACGTCAACCGGTCCGGCGATGTCTTTTTTCAGCACAATGCCGGCACCCCCTTTCTGATGGTGCGCAAGGGCGACAAGTATCTGAAAGTGGCCAATCTCTTCCAGCCCACGCCCGCCGGGGAGTATATTTTGCGCATTCTCGGCGTCGACTTCCGTGACGATGGCACGGTTTACTTGCTAGCCATCAATAGCGAAGATGAGCAAGTACTATATTTAGCCCGGCCCTTATCATGAGTTTCCCCACCCTTCTACAACCGGCGGCGGACCGCTTCGCCACGCTGGCGACTGCCCGCATGGCAACGATGTTCCAGTTGAGGAGCACCCAGCATGTGTACGACGCCACGCCCGGCGATGTGAACGCAGTGACGGTGGTGCAAGGCCAGGATGTGGTGCTCAAGAACTGGCGGCGGGTGGAGCAGCCCTATCGCGATCTGAATCGGTTCGCCACCGATGAGCGCGTGATGCAGCACGTGATCGATCGAGGCCTATTACCTATCGTGACGACTTTGGCGAAGGAGATCATGGGCCGGAGGCTGTTGGTGACCCGGTGGCCGGCTCCGCGTAAGGGCGACCGGGGCGTGGTGGCGCATTTGGATGGCTACGGGATTCGGATCAAGGTCCATTTCGATGCGGCGGCTGAGGATACGATTGTCGCTTGGGAATGCCTGTACGGTTCGGTGTAGTGTGGTCATCCATTCAATGCGTCGATCAGGCTGTGGATGGCCCGGTTCAATTCAGCGTCACGTTGGCGAAGGGCCTCGATCTTCTGGACCGAGTGCAAGACGGTGGTGTGATGTTTACCGCCAAAGGCCCGGCCGATTTCGGGCAAAGAAGCGTTGGTCAATTCTTTGGTAAGATACATCGCAATCTGGCGTGGATAAGCGATCTTGCGTTCGTTTGACTTCATCTTCAACTGGGATGGCTGCAGCGTGTGGCGCTCGGCGACGGCCCGGATAATCGAGTCAATCGTGATGCGCTTTTCCGGGCCAGTGGCGAGATGCTTCAGCGCGTGCTGGGCCATCTCCATGGTGATGGGCGCGCCCGTAACTGAGGAGTAGGCAATCAGCTTGATGAGAGCGCCTTCCAGCTCCCGGATGTTGCTTTTGGTTTTGGTGGCGATGAAGATCCGGACGTCTTCGGGCAAGTGAACGCCGACGGCCTCGGCTTTCTTATCCAGAATCGCCATCTTCGTCTCAAGGTCCGGCGGCTGCACGTCCACCATGAGACCCCATTCGAAGCGGGAACGCAGGCGCTCGACGAGCCCCGGGGTGTTTTTCGGTGGCGAGTCCGAACTCAGGATGATCTGCTTCTGATGATCGAAGAGCTCGTTGAAGGTGTGGAAAAATTCTTCCTGAGTGCGCTCTTTGCCGGCCAGGATCTGGATGTCGTCCACCATCAGCACGTCGGCGGTGCGATAGTGCGCGTGAAACTGTGACATGCGGTCCAGCTTGATGCAGTTGATCATCTGGTTCATGAAGCGCTCGGAGGTGGTGTAGATGAGCCGCAGCGAGCCATAGCTATCCAGTAGCTGCCGGCCGATGGCGTGCATCAGGTGAGTTTTGCCCATCCCCACTCCACCATAGATAAATAGCGGATTGTAGGAAGTGGACGGGGTGGTGGCGACGGCCTTGGCTGCGGCATGCGCAAACTGATTACAGCTGCCGACGACGAAGGTATCGAAGGTGAATTTGGAGTTAAGGTGGATGGCCGGCGCGGAGAACAAGGCTTCCAGCGAGCCTTCGCTACTCCGAGCGGCATCCGGGGCACCGGACGCGCTGTGGTTCGGGGTACCAGGATGGTACAGGATCCGGCGGAAGGGAAGTCCAAAGTCGCGGACTACGGTCCAGATCGAGTCGGAATACTCTTTCTCGATCCACTCGGCAGTCTCGGCGTTGGGCACCCGCACCAGCAGAACATCGCCATCCACCATCTCCTGAGTGGTGGGCTGAATCCAGTTCTGGTAACCCTCCGCACTCAGTTGCAGGGACAAGGCCTGTTTGATTTGGTCCCAAATATTCATCTCAGCTTAACGGCAGTCTCCCAATTTAAGTTCCACCACTCCCCGTCACTTCGTCGACTGATACCCCAACGGACATAGGCAAAGTATACCCACAGTTTTTCCACATACTGTGGAAAAAAGATACTTCTCTACTCAATTTTAGGGAATGCGATCACCAGAAATGTTCGGCAGGGGACACCGAACCTGCTCATCTACCTCGTTAATTAAGGCACTCGTATGACCCCGCGATTGTTGAGTCTAGCATAAATCTCAGTCATGCAAGAGAGAACCGGAGGAAAATTTAAGTCTCATGAAATGAGCTACTTATAGTATCTACTATTATAGTATATTACAATTTTGGCGACCATTTTCAGCTCCTGGGATGGTCATGGACGAGTGTAATGTAAACCAATCCAACTACTTGGCGGGATGACCCGGTAGAATAGTGGTCGAGAGCCAAGATGCCATCCTCTGCAGCCCAGCTCACAGTCTCCATGATCATCCCAACTTGGGACCGCCGCGACCTCGTTTTGAGGCTCCTCGACCTCCTGGAAGCTCAAACCCACCCGCCCTACGAAGTCATTGTGGTGGACAACGGCTCCACGGACGGTACCGCCGAGGCAGTGGGCGGCCGGGCGACCGTCATCCGCCTCACAGAGAACCAGGGCTTCGCACGAGCGGTGAACCAGGGTATTCGCGCGGCCAAAGGCGATTGGGTAGGAATTCTCAACAATGACGTGGAGCCGCGTGCGGATTGGCTTTATTTACTACAACAGTCGTGTAGAGATTTTGTAACGGGTAAATTACTCAATCTGAGTGACCCTCATCTGTTGGACGGCACGTTTGACCTGCTGTCGCAGGCCGCAGTGCCCTGGCGTGCAGGAAATGGCCGGGTGGACCAGCCGATATATAACTATAAAAATCGAATCCAATTTGCTCCATGGACGGCCGTACTCTATCGCCGCGAGGTTTTCGAGCGCGTCGGGCTCCTGGATGAAGCATTTGGTTCATATTACGAAGACATCGACTTTGGGCTCCGTTGCGCGCAGGCGGGGATTACGGGTGAGTATCAACCGGCAGCAATTGCGCTCCATGCGGGCAGTGCGACACTCGGGGCGTGGCGTCCGGCCACGGTGCGGCTGTTGACTCGCAACCATCGTTTATTGATTCAAAAGCACTTCGGCGCGAATTTGGATTGGCCCACGAAGTGCAGACTGGTTTTCTCGCAAGCGCTGTGGGCGCTGCTGGCCGCTAGACATGGTCAACTCCCCGCATGGTGGGCGGGCCGGCGGGAGCCGCTGCCGGTCCGAACGGCCGCGCTGCCAGATCAACTACATTTGCGGAAAGTGCTGTTAGAGAGCGAATTGGAGCTTTACCGGCTTCAGAAGGAGACAGGTTTTGACTGGTATTGGCGACTCTACTTTAGCCTGTTCCCTCCCCCAAGATCGGGGCCAGCATGCAAGTAGATATCGTCATCGTCACCCACAACTCGGCTGCCGAGATCGAAGACTGTCTGGCCGCCTGCCAACCCTATGCCAAAGCCGTCGTGATTGTCGACAATGGGTCGACCGACGGTTCAGCCAAGTGGGCCACCATCGTCAATAGCCACAATGCCGGATTCGCTGCGGCGGTGAACCAGGGCTTCGCCGCCAGCAACGATCCGCTCGTGTTGATTCTGAATCCCGATTGCCGAGTAAGAAGCGGCCTCGAATCAATGATGGCGCTCTTTGACGACCCGCAGGTTGGCGCGGCGGGCGGCTTGTTGCTTGATCCCGATGGCCGGCCGCAAGCGGGGTTCACGGTCCGGCGCTTTCCGGGTTGGGCCAATCAGGTGTGCGAAATTGCCGGAATTAATCGCTTATGGCCAAGCAGTCCCCTCAATCGCGCTTACCGCTGCGCGGACCTTGACCTCAACCAGGAACAGGATGTTGACCAGCCGGCGGGGGCCTTCCTGATGGTCAGGCGGACCGCGTGGGCACAAGTGGGGGGCTTCGACGAAGACTTTCACCCCGTTTGGTTCGAAGACGTCGATTTTTGCTACAGACTCAAGCAAGCGAGCTGGCGAATCCGGTATACGCCGCAGGCCACCGCCCTCCATGCGGGTGGGCACTCGGTGAACAAATTGTCTTGGCGCTGCAAGCAGATGCACTGGTATGGTAGCCTGCTAAAGTACGCGGAAAAGCACTGGAGTGGACGCGGCGAGCGCCGGGTTGCGTTGGCTCTGTTTCTGGTGTCGCTACCGCGTGGGGTGATCGGGTCGCTGAGTCGGAGCAGCACTGAGCCACTAGTGGTGTATGGCAAAATAGCCAGCCAGGCATGGCGCGCTCTTATCAGGCGCAACACGGCCGGGCGAAGTGGCAGTTCTTAATTAGGGATTCATGATTCAAAACGGCCTAGTTTCGGTCACCATCGTGACCTACAATAGCGGACGCTTTATTAAGCGATGCCTTGAGTCAGTATTGGCCCAAAAGTATCTGCTGAAAGAAGTCATTGTAGTGGACAATGCATCCACAGACGGTACCGTCGATATCCTGGATCAATTCGACGACCAAGATAAATTCAAAGACGTCCACATTTACTACAACGATGGCAACATCGGTTTCGCCGCCGCACAGAATCAGGCGATTCAACTGTCGAATGGCGAATGGATCCTCACCCTCAATCCTGACGTGCTGCTGCTCCCCAACTTTCTCCAGGCTCTCGTCGACGCTGGCAACCGCGACCCCAAAATCGGTACCGTGTGCGGCAAGCTACTGGCGATGAGCGCCACGTTCGACCTACCGGAAACTCCCATTGTCGATTCCACGGGAATTTACTTCAATCCGATGCTGCGGCATCTGGATCGCGGCAGCCAGGAAATAGATAACGGCGAGTATATGAACTACGAGTACGTCTTTGGGGCGACGGCCGCTGCGGCGCTCTACCGGCGCGAGATGATCGATGACGTTTCGGTGCCGTCGGGCGTGGACGGCGTGGGTCCGGGGGAATTCTTCGACCCCGACTTTTTTGTCTACCGGGAAGACGCCGATGTCGCCTGGCGCGCGCAGCTATTGGGCTGGAAGTGCCTCTACACGCCTTATGCGCGTGGATACCACGTTCGCGCGGTCTTGCCGATGAATCGCCACGCTCTGCCCGCGCTCATCAACATGCATTCCGTCAAGAATCGCTTTCTGATGCGGATCAAGAACATCAGCCCCGATCTTTACCGGCAACATTGGCTCGCGATCACGACGCGCGATTTGGTGGTTTTCGGCTGCTGCCTCCTGCGGGAACACTCATCTTTGCGCGCCTTCTGGCTCGTCGGCAAAAACTGGAAGCGTCTTATGCAGAAACGGCAGTGGATCATGGAGCATAAGCGCGTTACCGACGCCTATATGTCGGCCTGGTTTCACTTTCAACCGCAAGCGCTGCCGGCCACGAAACAAACCGTCCGCGGTGCCAAACAATTGGCCGCGCGCGCCGTTCGCGGCTAAGTGGTAGCCCGGCCTTGAGGGCCCGGCCTTGAGGGGATGGGACGCTGCTCAATGCACATTGCCATAGTGGGTACCCGCGGCATTCCGGGCCGCTACGGTGGCTTCGAGACTTTCGCCGATGAGTTAGCGCGCCGCCTGGTGGAACGGGGCCATCGGGTTTCGGTCTATTGCCGCCAACGGCACAGCGAGCCCACTTACTTGGGTTCCGAACTACGCTACTTACCCACCATCCGCCATAAGTACCTCGATACGATTGTTCACAGCGCACTTTCCACATTCCACTTACTCTTCCATCGCACCGACGCCGCGCTTTACTGCAACGCCGCTAACGCCATCTTCTGCTGGCTGCCGCGCATGGCCGGTATACCCGTCGCTCTCAATGTCGATGGACTCGAGCGAAACCGCAAAAAATGGAATCGGGCCGCCAAGGCCTGGTACCGGCTCTCCGAATGGCTGGCCACCTTCTGCCCCACGGCAATTGTCACCGACGCCCAAGCGATTGAACATTATTACCGTGAGCGCTACCGATGCCCATCAACCATGATTCCGTACGGTGCCGAACCAGAGCGTCTCGAAACCAGCGCCATTCTGCCAACGCTGGGGCTTGAGCGCGATCGCTATTTCCTTTACGTCACGCGCTTCGAGCCGGAGAATAATCCTTTGCTCGTGCGGGAGGCCTTTGAGACACTTTCGACCTCCTTCAAGCTGGCACTCGTGGGCGACGCGCCCTATGCTGCTGATTACATCGGCCGGGTTCGCGACACGCAGGATCCGCGCGTGGTGTTGCCGGGCACCATCTTCGGCGAAGGCTACGCCGAATTGCAGTCGCACTGCTACGCGTACGTCCATGCCACCGAAGTCGGCGGCACACATCCGGCACTCATTGAAGCGATGGGCCGGGGCGCGCTGATCCTGTACCTGGAGACCGCCGAGAACGCCGAGGTGGCCGGCAGCGTTGGCCTCGCGTTCACGCCCACCACCCTCCCGGCAGTGATGCGGCGCGCCCTCGACATGCCGGCCGAGGAGCGTGCCGGCTGGCAGCGAAAAGCCACTGAACGCGTTCGCGAACGCTACTCCTGGTCCGCCGTCACCGACGCGTACGAGACACTGTTCCAACATATCCTGGAAGGAAAACCATCCAAGGTTGGAAGGAGGCTATGAATCGGTTCCAGATCGCTGAGTTCGCTCATCCCAACTGGCCCTCGCGCATCAACTTGTTCTCGCCGGCGCTGGGCTGTAACAGGGGCTTATTGCCGTGCAGGACGCGCCACTTTAAGCCGTCGTCACTCGCCGCGAGGTACAGGCCGTCTTCGCCGTTGTTGCGGAAGAACGAGAACAGAATGGGGTCTTTGGCGAAGGCGGCCGAAGCCAGGAGAATGAAGACTGCGAAGCGCATGCCCTTCGAGTGTAACGGGGACGATGACCGCGTTGGCTATGCCAAACTGATGGTAATCGGTGGCACTACTGGTTGAAGGAAAAATTGAAATGGCGAAACTGGCGGGGAAGAGGGCGTTGATTACGGGCGCGACGGGCGGGATCGGCGAGGCGACCGCGGCGTTGTTTCTAGCCGCAGGAGCGAGCGTGATGCTGGTGGGGCGGTCGCGGAAAAAATTGGAGGAAACGCGCCATCGGCTTGGTGCGCACGCGAACTTGGGTCACTTTGTGGCGGACGCAGCTAGCGAGGCGGGGACGGCGGCGGCTGTCGACGCCACCCTCAAGATGTTTGGCGGGGTGGACGTCTTGTTTGCGAATGCGGGCATAGAGGGTGAGGTGAGCCCGCTGGAGTCCATCCGTTTGGCGGATTTCGAGAATGTGCTGCGGACGAATGTGTTGGGCGTCTGGCTCGCGATGAAGCATTGCGTGGAACCGATGAAGCAGAGGGGCGGCGGATCGATGATCGCCACGGCTTCGGTGTCGGGGTTTCGGGGTTTTGCGGGCGGCGCGCCTTATATCGCCAGCAAACACGCCGTTCTGGGGTTGGTGAAGACGGCGGCCCTTGAATTGGCCCCGGTGGGGATTCGCGTGAACGCGATTGCCCCCGGTCCGATCGACAACCGCATGATCCGCTCCATTGAAACGCAAATCGCACCGGACAGTCCGGACGCCGTGCGGCAAGTCTTATTCGCGAAGATCGCGATGGGCCGCTATGGCACCAACGAGGAAGTAGCGCAGTTGGCGGCATTTTTGGCGAGCGATGAATCGTCGTATTGCACCGGAGCAACGTTCGCCATTGATGGCGGATTTATGGCGGCCTGACGGGGATGCGCGATACTCCTAGGAGAACATGATGAAATCCGGACTCAACAAAAGCACCCTCGCGATGCTTCTGGCTAGCCTGCTGACGGTCGCTGGAGTAAACGCGCAAGGGCCGGCCAAGAGCCCTAAGCTGGTGCTGCTGATTGCGGTGGATCAGTTTCGCTATGACTATCTCACGCGCTTCCGTGACGAGTATAAAGGCGGGTTCGACCGTCTGCTGCGGACGGGTGCCAACTACGTGAACGCTCATTTGGAGCATTACCCGACGGTGACCGCCGTGGGCCACTCGACCATGCTCTCCGGCGCGACGCCGAGCCTAAGCGGCATTATTGGCAACGACTGGTACGATCGCGAGTCCGGCAAGACCGTCACGAGTGTTTCGGACGATGCCACGCAGCAATTGGGCGGGAGCGTTACGACGGGATCATCGCCGCGGCGCTTGCTGGTGAGTACGATCGGTGACGAGATGAAGCGCGCGCATCGCGACCGGCCCAAGGTGATCGGGCTCTCACTGAAGGATCGATCCGGCATTCTGCCCGTCGGGCACATGGCGGACGCCGCCTATTGGTACGACCCTAAGACGGGTGACTTTGTCAGCAGCACTTACTACTTCCCCAGCCTGCCGGATTGGGTGCAAGCCTTCAATCGGCGGCGCCTGGTTGACAAATACGCGGGCTTAAACTGGGTTTTTGAAAAATCTTCCCCGGCGGGCACCTTCAAGATGCCCACTGAGTTGGGGCCGAAGCTCGCCGCCGCTGTTTACGCCTCGCCTTACGGCAACGAGTTGATCGAACAATTCGCCGAGGAGACCATTCGCCGCGAGAAGCTTGGGCAGCGCGGCTCCACCGATCTGCTGACGATCAGTTTCTCGTCGAACGATGCGATCGGCCATGAGCACGGCCCGGACTCGCCGCAGGTCCACGATGTTTCCGTGCGCACCGACGCCATTCTGGCCAAGCTGTTTCAGTACCTCGAACAGACGATCGGAATGCAGAACGTTCTTGTCGTGCTCACCGCAGACCATGGCATTGCGCCGGTGCCAGAGCTGCTAAAAAACGAAAAGATGCCCGGAGGACGAATGGTGAGCGCGACCCTGTTTGACCCTATGGAAAAAGCGCTGACGGCTGAGTTCGGGTCAGGCAAATGGCTGCTCTCTACCGCCGGCTCGTCACCCTACTTCAATTGGCCGCTGATCCGGAGCAAAAAGCTGGATCCGGCGCATGTGGAGCGCGTGGCCGCCCAAGCCGCCTTGGCGGTGCCGCATGTGGCGCGCGTCTTCACGCGGCGGCAACTTCTGGAGGGCTCCGCCGGCGTTGACCGGGTGAGCCAACGGGTTCTGCGAAGTTTTAGCGCTCAGCGCTCAGGCGACCTCGAAATTATATTCGACCCTTTCTGGATCCGCGCGACCGGCACGGGCACCACGCACGGCACACCCTATTCCTACGATAGCCACATCCCGCTGATTTTTATGGGCCCGGGCATTAAGCCCGGCCGTTATGTGCGCCCCGTCGCGCTGAACGATCTGGCCGCCTCGCTGGCCACTTTGCTGAACATCGAGACGCCGAATGGTTGCGTGGGTCAGCCGTTGTTTGAAATGATGACCGGCCTTGGGCAGTAAGTTAAATCCAAACCGCTCGTTTAGGTCGTATACGCTGCGAAGGATACGCTTGTTGATTCGACGTTTTCCGCTGGTCTTCGCCTTACTTGCTCTGACGCTCGGGGCCCATCCGATGGGCAATTTCAGCGTGAATCATTACGCGCGGCTCGACCTTGATCCGTCCGCTGGCTCCACCCTGACCTACGTCCTCGATCTCGCCGAGATCCCTACGTTCGAACTCTTCCAGCAATGGAAGCTCGACGAACCGAGTGCCGCCCAAGTGCAGGCCAAGGCGCAAATGCAGGTGAGGGAATGGCTGGCGAACTTGGCGATTACCCAAAACGGCCAGCCTGTGGTGACACGCATCCGGCTGGTGAAAAGCAAGATGACGGACGGTGCCGGGGGCATGCCCGTTTTGCGCATCGAAACTCTCGCCGATGTGGCCATTGAGCCCGGAAGGCTGCAATATCAGGATCGTAATTTCACGGGACGCAGCGGCTGGAAAGAGATCGTCATTCGCCGGGGAAATGGTGTGTCGCTGGAGAGGTCATCACAAACGGGCAATGACCTTAGCCAGGCGCTGACGTCGTATCCGGTCGACCTGACATTGGCCCCGCCGCAGGACGTGGAAGCATCCGTGACGTGGAGCGGTCCGGTGGCGGCCCGCGGTATTCAGGTGCCGGTTGCCCCAGCTGTTGTTGTCCCCGTGCCAAGCCCCGCTCTTCCGCCCCAGACCTTTATCCAACAGCAGCCCACCGCCGCCGGCACGGTGGTGCGGGGCGATTTTCTGTCCCGCCTGTTGAAGAACCAGGACCTCACCTTCAGCATGATGCTGCTGGGCCTGCTCGCCGCGTTTGGGCTCGGATCGATGCATGCCCTTTCACCCGGTCATGGCAAGACCATCGTGGCCGCTTACCTGGTGGGCAGTCGCGGAACGTTGAAGCATGCCCTCTTTCTGGGTTCGATGGTGACGTTTACCCATACGTTGAGCGTCTTTCTGCTGGGCATCGGTGTCCTCTTTTTCCAGCAGTATGTCGTGCCTGATCGCATCATCCCGGTGTTAGGCGCGGTCTCGGGCATGTCCATCGTCTGCATCGGCTCTTACCTGCTGTATCGGCGCACTATGCAACTGGCCGGACATGGCCATGAACATCATCATGTTCCTGAGCCCGAGCGGGAGTTCGCGTTCGCCGCAAGTGCAGCCGGCCCATTTGCGGCGGGCCAACCCACGTTTCTCTCGCGCGTGGACCATGAGCACTCGCAGATGGTGGGTGTCGCGCACACGCATACTCACGATGGCAATACCCACACGCACGCCATGCCCGAGCAGATCACATTGAAAGGCCTAGTGGCGCTGGGCGTGTCTGGCGGTCTGGTGCCTTGCCCATCGGCTCTGGTGCTGATGCTGAGCGCGATCGCGCTGGGGCACACCGCGCTGGGGCTAGCGCTACTGGTGGCTTTTAGTGCTGGGCTGGCGTTAGTTCTGATGGCCATTGGCGGCATGGTGATCTACGCCAAGCATCTGCTGCCGGAAAGCTCTTTCGCCCATCCGGCATTCCGTCTGGTACCCGTGTTTTCGGCCGTGGCGGTGATGATTCTCGGCATTCTGATGACCATCACCTCGCTCGGCTGGGTGCCTGTGCGCTTCCTCAGTTAGAAACATTTCTGTTTTCACATCCAATCGCCCACCCCGCTCGTAACTTGCATGGAAGGTCATTGCGCGGCTCGCCAAACGATGATCTCCTTAGTGAACCAATCCATCATAGGAGGTGGAACCAATGATCCAACGTACGTGTCGAATAGCTTCGGCTGCCCTGGTGTTGGTGGCGAGCGGATTTTCCGCTAGCCATCGCAACGGGCCCTTGCTTCTCGAAGACCAGACCGCCAACCTGAACGACTTTTATATCTTCCGCAGCTATGAGGCGGGCCGTAATGACCGCGTCGTCATGAGCATGAGCGCTCAGGGCTTCCAAAACCCCGGTAACGGGCCGAGCTATTACAAGTTCTCCGATAGCGTGCTCTACCGTTTCAACGTGAACAACTCGCGTGGCTTGGATGGCGCTCCCGACATCCAACTCGACTTCGTCTTCAAAACGACGCTGCGCGAGAATCCCACGTTCCTGTCGTACTTCGGAGTGATCGACTCCATCGACAGCGCCGGCATCCTGCTGTATCAAACCTACACCGTGGTGGTGCGGGATTTGAAGAAAGGCACCTCCGTCGCCTATGACCGTGACAAGAACGGCCATCTGCTCTCCGTAGCCCCGCCCAATCAGGGCCCGAAGGCTACGCCGAACTACGAGGCCAAGCTGGGTGCGCCGTCGGTGTTTGAATTGTCGAATGGCATGAAAGTTTTCGCGGGACCTCGCGACGACGCCTTCTATTTCGATAGCTCCGCCGTGTTCGACTTCGTGAACTTCCGGGCTCCCGCTCCGGTGTTGGCCGGTGCCGCCGACCAGGGTGCCGGTGCCGCTTATCCGGCCGCTGCGGACGGGTTCGCCGGTTACAACATCAGCCTGATCGCCGTCGAAGCTCCGATCACCATGCTGACTGCCGACGGTGCGGTGCCTACCAGCCCCACCGCGCCGAATGCGAAGATCGCCGGTTGGGCGTCGACGCTGCGCCAGTTCATCACCATTCGTCCCAGCCCGGCCGACCCCATGCATGTAGGCGACTATGTGCAGATTGACCGCGTGGGCAACCCGCTCACCGTCGAACTGCTGATTCCGCTGCCCATGAAGGATCGCTGGAACCGCAACGATCCGGTTAATGACATGCAGTTTGCGCCGTTCATCCGTGACCCGATTTTCGTCTCGGCTGTGCTGAAGGGTGTTTTTGGTTTGAACACCGCTCCGGCACCGCGTACTGACTTACTCGGCGTCTACGTGCCGGATATCACGCGCGTCGATCTCACCATCGCGCCGAATGGTCCGGGTGGCGCTGGCTATAGCCGTCTAGGCCCGCTGGGCGGCGACAACGCCGGCTGGCCGTTCGGTGGCCGGCGCGTCGGCGACGACGTGGTGGATATCGGTTTGCGCGCTGCCGCCGGCGTGCTCGTTCCGGGCTTCGGTGCCGCTCCTAATAACCAATTGGGCGACGGTGTGAACTCGAACGACCTACCGTATCTCACTCGCTTTCCGTTTCACGCTCCTCCGCATGCCGGCTTCCTGAGCAGCGGTATCGGCGGAACTAACGGGCGCGGTACGTCCACGCAGTAGTTACTCCAGTTGGGCGGGCCCCCTGGCCCGCCCTTTTCTTAGATTAGGCCAAACACCATGAAACTCATTAGTTACTTTCTGACTGCTGCCACGCTGTTCGCACAGAGCGCCGAACCGGATCGCCTGATGGCCGCGCTTAAAGATCGCACCATCGCTGACCAGGTTTCGCGCATGAAGACGGACGATCGCATCAAGGCCTATGAAACCATGGCCACCCACATGAAGGATAACCTTCACTATCAGAATTTATTGGCTACCGCTTACATCCAGAAAATGCGTGAGACGGCGAATCCCGATTATCTTACCCGCGCGGCCGGCATTGTGGACGGCGTGATCAACGCCGACGGCGGTAACTACGAAGCTCTCCGCTTACGCAGCCAGATCGAGCTCGAACGCCATAACTTCGCCATCGTCGCCACCGTCTCCCGGGCCCTAATCAAGATCGCGCCGGATGACCCCTGGAATTGGGCGACGCTCGGCGACGCTTTGATGGAAATGGGCCAATATGAACCCGCCGCCGATGCCTACCAAAAAATGATGTCCCTGCGCCCGGACTTAGCCAGTTACAACCGCGCCTCCTACTATCGCTTTGTGATGGGTGACGTGGACGGCGCCATCGCCGTGATGAAACAAGCCATCTCTTCCGGCAGCCGCTCCCCGGAGAATGTCGCTTGGTGCCTGGTTGATTTGGGAAATATCTACTTCAAGACTGGCCAGACCAATACGGCGGAGCTCGCCTATAATGCCGCGCTGAAAGTGTTTCCCGCTTACCACGCGGCGTATTATGGCCTCGGCCGCGTCCACGCTGCGCAGGGTAAGTACCCCGCCGCCATTCAAGACTTGAAGCAAGCTCAAGCCGCTGTCCCCATGGTTGAATACATAGCCGCCTTGGAAGACACTTACACTGCAGCGGGACAAAAAGACGAAGCCAAGGTTCAGCAGAAGATGATCGACACCATTGATCGCCTGGAAGTCGCCAATAACCAAACGGCCAACCGGACCCTCGCCATGGTCTACGCCGACCACGACCGTAAGCTCGCCCGCGCGCTTGAGCTAGCTCAGGCCGAACTGAAAGTCCGGCAGGACATTTACACTTACGACGTTTTGGGATGGACGCTCTACAAGAACAATCAACATGCGGCGGCTTGGGAGGCGGTGACCAAGGCACTCCGCTTAGGCACTCCGGAACCTGTATTCCACTATCATGCCGGTATGATCGCCAAAGCGCTGGGGCACCAAGCCGATGCCCGCAAGCATCTTGAAAAAGCCCTCGCTTTGAATGGCAAGTTCGATACGCGGCAAGCGGCGTTGGCTGAGTCCGCTTTGGGCGAGATGAAACTCACCGCGAAGGCTCAGGAGTAACTCAATGAAATACGCTCTCTTCTTACTAGGCGCGCTATTGAATACTGGGGTGCTTGCGGCGGGCGTGGAAGAAACCGTGGGCCTCATGCTCGACGAGAAACTTACTTCCGCGCAACGCAACGACGCCTGCTACGCTCTGCGCGATGACCGGACGCCCGCCGTGAACACGGCCATGCGCCGCGTGTTGTCGAGTGAGATTGTGCGTTCCTGCGCGGCGCGTCACCTGCGCGAAGCTGGGGCCATTGAGGAACTGAAGGACGCCTTGGCGCAGGACGATGCCGATGTCAAGATTGTGGCCATCCGCGAGATGGGGATGATGCGCCGCCCCGAACTGATGCCGCTGCTGGCCCAAGCCGGACTTGACCCGAACGCGCTGGTGGCCACTAACGCCGTCGATGCGCTAGCCCAATATCAGAGCAAGACGGCGCTGCCATATCTGATTACTATCGCCAAGGCGGGCCGCATGGCGGGCGCTATTGCTCTGGCACGCGCCGTCGCCTTCGCTGACCCCAGCGTGGTGGAAGTCGCGCGCCAATATCTTACTGGTAATGACGTCGCCGCACAAGTCATCGCGATTAATGCTCTCGGGGCCCTCGGTGACTCTTCCGACTTAAAACAACTGCGCCCGATCGCTGCGCATTCCGAGTCACTACCCTCCCAAAATCGCGGCTTCGGCATGATGCCTTCTATCGATCTGGGTAAAGTAGCCAAAAACGCCATTCGCCAAATCGAAGCGCGTAATCGTTGAATCCGGTTCTCACCGCCGCTTAAGAATTAGGTTGGTGCTGACTAATAGCCGCTCGTCGGCCAAGATCTCGGCGGGGCTGCCCTGCCCGGCGATACGCCCTTTGTCCATCACCACGCATTCATCGGCGATCTCATCGAGTAAGTGCAAGTCGTGTGTCGCGGTGACGATGGTTTTGCCGAGCGACTCCCAGCTCTTCATCAAATCCACTATCTGCCCTTGGCTACGCGGATCGAGCGCGGCGGTAGGCTCATCCAGCAGAATCACCTCGGGGTCCATGATTAAGACGGACGCCAGGGCTACCCGCTTTTTCTCGCCGCCCGATAGACGATGAGGGGCCCGATCGCGTAAGTCGGCAATCTCGAAATACTCGAGCGCCTCGGCCACGGTGGACTTGATTCGTTCCTTGGTCCAGCCCAACTGCAGCGGCCCAAAGGCCACTTCATCGAACACGGTGGGGCAAAATAGCTGCACGTCCGGATTCTGAAACACCAGCCCCACCCGCTTCCGGAAGGAATGGGCAAACGTGTCGTGTTCGAAATCGATTTCCGTTAGGGGCACGCCATGATAGCGGACCATTCCCGAGTCAGCGAAATATAACCCGTCCAAGATCCGCAATAAGGTGGACTTCCCGCAACCATTGGCCCCCAGCAGCGCAATTCTCCGGCCCGCAGTTACGTTCAAAGAAATCTTGTCGAGAGCCACCACGCCCCGATAGGCAAAGCTAACTGCCTCTAACTCAAAAACGTTCATCGCCACAGAGCCGCCGCACTGAGCAGCATCAGCCCACCCAGCGCTACCCACTCACGCGTCCGCAGCGGACTCTCATCCATCGCATGGACCTCACCCCGGTAACCTCGCGCTTGCATGGCCAAATGGATGTCGTTACTTAATTCAAAAGCCTTACTCATCAACACACCCACCGTCGCCAGGGCCATCCCTCGCCGCTGCGCCACCGGTAACTCACCGGCCAAGCGGCTCTGGCGGCCTTCCAGCATGTCCATGGTGGTTTGGATAAATAGAAAGATATAGCGATAAGTCATCCCGATCAGCACGACGGCCACCACTGGCAAGTGAAATGCACGCATCGCCCGCAGTAACTGGTGCCAAGGCGTGGTGGAGACCAGCACCGACCCTAAGGTGCTGGTGGTTAGCACGCGGGCCAATAGAAAAGATGCGGTCCGCAGACCTGGCGCGGTTAGGTTCCACCCCAGGCCGGGCACTCGCCATAGGCTCTCGCCCGGTGTCAGAAATAAGGCGGGCAGGGCAATCGCGCCGCTAAAAAGCAACACGCCCGTCCATTGAGTAACTAACTCACGCCCCTTCAGCCGGCTACCCAGCGCCAGCACCACGGCCCCGGCCCAAATCGACAGCACCAACCAGACGGTATGCGAAGCAGCCGCCGTAAAGATCAGGATGCCGGTGGCGGCCAGTTTGACTCGCGCGTCGATGCTTTGCAGAAATCCGCCTTGGGAGGAAGACAGTTCGGCGGAGAATGAGCGGTCCAGGACGTGCGCCAGTTCGGCCAACGTCCGGTCGAGAAAGCCTTTTCGGCGGTGGACTAAGTGGTGAAGGCCTTCAGACATTGCCGCGCCTGAAGATCA
>JANLPT010000258.1:0-2816 GCA_031367405.1 Bryobacteraceae bacterium | reverse complement strand
CAAAAACACGAAATCGAAAACCTGACAATAGGCAAACACAGATTCGCGCGCTCGATGAGCTTATAAGTCGCAACGACTACGTGGTTAACGTCAGCTACGTCAGGACTATAGACTTCGCGTTAATCACTTCTTAACCCCCATTGACTTAGGGAGCGGCTAGTATTGTTGGGGTGATCGTCGCGGTGCAGCCGCAATTCATTTGAATATCGGCGAAATGGTGACTGCCATAGTGCCGATTCGGCACACTCCGTCGGAGAGATTCATTAGAGTCCGAGCGGAACCGGCCTTCAAAAAACGGCGATTCGCGTCGTTTCGGTCAACTTGAGACAGCTAAGTCGTGTGACCAGCGATTGAGGAAACCGCTGGATCAGGGCAAAAAAAACTTTGCAATGTCGGGGGTGTGGCTGCGGCGCCATACCCAATATGCGGGCCTAGAGACTTCCGCATGATTAGCTTAACCATATTGATTTTATGGCAGAAACGCGCGTCCCGCCGGCGAGCGCCAGATTCGTTCATCTGGCGTTCATTTGACGCCATTACGCACCGTAACCGGTCCTCTCCCCAAAACGAGTATTTTGCGGGGAGTAGCCAAATCCAGCACAATCCATGCGCGGATGGGGTGCTTGCGGCTGACGCCGGCATTTGACCAATCGAAACTGGCCCTGCGCGCTGAACTGGGGAAGCCTCGTGCAGCGCCCAGCGCCCGAGGCCCCACACCGGATCGCCCCGGCGCGCGCGCCCTGGACGGGTTTATGGCTGAGAGGTCCGGGCGCTGACGGTCTCGAAGGTGACGTTCAGCGAGGCGATGGCGTCCTTACCCGGCTGATGGGTCCAGCTCGTGGCTTGGGATCGCAAGATCCGCGGGCTCCGTATTCACCAAGCGGCCTGGCCCGTCTAGATTGAGATAGGGAACGCCCGTGCAGCGCCCAGCGCCCGAGGGCCTACACCGGATGGCTCCGGCGCAGGCCCTGGACGTATGGTCGAAAGCTTAGGCGCCGATGGTCTCGACGGTGACGTTCAGCGAGGTGATCGCGTCCTTGCCAGGTTGGTAGTCCAGCTCGTGGCTCAAGATGGCCGGACCTGCGGACTCCGTAATCACCGCGCGACCGGACCCGTCCAGGTGGACCTGACGGCCGTCTACAATGAGAGCGCCAAGGTCGCCGTGGCCGGTGTAGCTCACCACGACGTGGTAGCCGCCTGGGGAGTTGCAGAATTCGTTGAGCCGGCCGAGCTGAACGGCAGAGCCGTCGTCGGGCAGGCTAACCGTTGCGTTGTCGAGCTGGGCCCGGCAGATCACCGGCACAAACCCCGAGATGGTCAGGTTCACCTGAGCGTCGCCACTGCCGGCGAAGCTGGCGCTAGGTACGATGGCGGCCAAGAGGGCCAGAGTGGAAACGATGTAACGAGACATTGGACTTCTTCCGTGCCTGAGATGACAGATAGATAGTCCTCAATCGTTAAACGAGGGCTTATACAAAGTATTCAAACAATGAATTATTGGATTTTTCGCATTGTGTCTTCGGTAATATTGATCATGAGTTAATTTTGTGATTTGTATAGAGGATGGCAACCCGATGTAAACTAAAGCTAACCGAGCTTAACGATGAATCGAAGGTTGCTTGCCAGAGTGAAGCGAGTCAAAGGCATCTCGTCCGAGAGTCCGGCCCGGGCCCGGTCGAGCACCTTTTCGAGGAGCTCGTCGCTCTTGCCCTCTTCGCCGAGCAGGACGTCAGCCCCAACAGAGGCCTTTTCTAAGGTGATGTTGGCCGCGCCGGCGCCGCTGACTCGCCTGCTTACCATCGCCGGCATCACTCCATAGAGCTGGCCGACCACAACACGAACTTTGCGGGGCTTTTCCCGATCGTCGATGTGATCTTAGGGACCTATCGCCGCCCCGATGGCTCGAAGGCGACGGGGGCAGCTTCCTCGACGATCCGCCGCTTGGCCTCTTCGCTGAACCGCCGACGAGACCTCTCGGCCAAAATATGAGCCGGCGCAGCGTTGGGCGGCGTCGCCGGCCTCGCTTTGTGGGGGCCGGCGGCCTTAGGCCTAGGCTTAGAACTAGAGCAGATTCCGATCACGTCGCATCGTACCCCGCGGCGGCGAAGTAGTTGGCGCACTCGGCGGGGGTGAAGGTATCGATGGCGTCGCCGATGGCGCGTTCGAGCGCGGTGACGGTGCGGGCCGCGGCCTTGCGGAGCAGCGCCTTCAGCTTGGCGAAGGCGTTCTCGATGGGGTTGAAGTCGGGCGAGTAGGGCGGGAGCAGTCGCAAGCTCGCGCCGGTGGCCTCGATCGCCCAGCGGACCGCCGCGCCTTTGTGGGCCGGCAGGTTGTCCATGATCACGAAGTCGCCGGGCCGGAGCGTTGGCGCGAGCACCTGCTCGACGTAGGCCAGGAACCAAGCTGCGGTCATGGCCCGGTCCAGCACCATGGGCGCGGTCATGCCCGTCAGCCTGAGCGCGCCCACGAAGGTGGTGGTCTTCCAGTGCCCGTGCGGCACGCTCATCCGCAGCCGCTCGCCTCTGGGGCTGCGGCCATGGCGGCGAGCCATCTTGGTGGAGGCGCCGGTCTCGTCGATGAAGATCAGCCTCTCGGGCTCGAGGTCCGGCTGGCTCTCGAACCAGGCCTCGCGCCGGCTCAGGACGTCGGGACGATCCTGCTCGGCCGCGTGCCCAGTCTTTTTTTGAGCGTGATGCCGTGACGGCGAAAGAACCGCCACAGCGTCGACGACGCAGCCGAAACGCCGTGCCCGGCCAGCTGCGCCCTCAACTCCTCCAGCGTGATGTCGCGCCGGGTCTCTACAAGAGCAAAGATCA
>JANLPT010000226.1:0-7372 GCA_031367405.1 Bryobacteraceae bacterium | reverse complement strand
TGGCCGGTCAGCAGCACCGGATAGCCGCCGGGGGGGGCGGGCGTGGCAGGCAGCCAGACGTGCCCATGGATCTCGTCGTTCACGGCAGGCGCGGGGAGCGGCTCGGCGGTCGGCGTGGGTGAAATGATGCCGGCCGCGTTCATAAATCGCGGCGAGCGAAAGGCGAAAAAAGCGATGCGGCCCGTCAGGGCGAGTTGGCCAGGCTGAAGCGGAAGCACCTCGTCTTGAAATCGAGTGCCGCTGGTGCGCGTCTGCTGGCGGAAGGTGATTCCTTGTAAGTTACTCGCGTTCACCATCGGTGACGTGCGGCGAAAGGACGTGGGCGTGAACTGCACAATGCGGCGCGCGTCCTCCAGAAAGGCGGTGCTGGTAAGGGCGGTGAACAGGCTGGCACCGGTGATGCGGCGGCCGCCCATCATGGGCACTATACGGTCCACCGCGGCTTTGAGACGCCGGCAGTAATCGCCGCCAATGCGTTCGGCGAGGCAAGCTTCGTAGCCTTCGTGGGCTTCGACGGGGTCGCCGGAAAGGTCACGCACGCCGTTGGTGACGACGATGAGATACTGCCGGCCGCCTTCAAGGATTTCGTCAGGCTTCACGAAGCCGGTGTTGGTGGAAGGGTCATAAACCAGTTCGTTGACGGGGCTGAGCTTGCCGGCGGGGTAGACCGGAAAGCGGCCCGGAATCGGGTCAAGCCAGGCGATGAAGACGTTTTCGCGCAGGGTTTCGGGCTGAATCGCGCCCGTGAAGCGCAGGGTAATGCGGGCGTTCTGGCTGAAGCCGTCGAATTGATTCAGCAGGACAATTTCGGCGCAGTCACTGGAACGGGTATTGCAATCGGGCAGGGGAAGATTCACCCGGCGGCCGGTGCGCTGGCGGGCGTCGGGCGTCGTGAGATAGTCGCTGGGGAAGGGGCCGGTATCGGGATTCGTGGGGTCGAAATCAACCTTCGTGTTGGCCGCCCAGGCGGCGACGGCGAAGAAGGCGAACCAGCAAAGACGCATGCCGCTATTGTGACGCTTGTGGCGCGCAAAAGCCAAGCTTAGACGATGCCGCGAATCAGTTCACCTTGGATTTCGGTGAGCCGTTCGCGACGCCCCTGGTGCAGATAGTTGAGCGAATCCTGCTCCAAGCCCAGCTGATGCAGGATCGTCGTGTGAATGTCGCGCAAATGGTGGGGATTTTCCGTCGCGTAAAGGCCCACGTCATCCGTCGCGCCTTCCGCCACGCCGCCCTTGATGCCGCCGCCCGCCATCCACATCGTGAAGCCCGTGTTGTTATGGTCGCGACCCTTGCCGCCCTGGGCCTCGGGCGTGCGGCCGAACTCGCCGCCCCACACGACGAGCGTGCTTTCGAGCAAACCGCGTTGCTTCAAATCTTTCAGCAATGCGGCGATGGGCTCGTCGACGCGGGCGGCCATGCGCAGATGATTCTCCTCGATATCGTCGTGCGCGTCCCACTGCGAAATTGCCGGGCCGCCCGACACAATGGTTACGCAACGCACGCCCTTCTCCACTAGCCTGCGGGCCATCAGACAGCGCCGGCCGAAGTCGTCGGTCATCGCGGTGCCGATGCCATAGCTGGCCTGGATCGACGCGGGCTCATTGGCCAGATCGAAAATAGCCGGGGCTTCGGTCTGCATGCGGAAGGCGAGATCGTAAGTGCTTAGGCGCGCTGTGAACTCATCGTCATCCGGCGTCATGGTGGCTTCATCGATCTTGCGGATGAACGAGAGCGTCTTTTTCCGCTGCGCGAGAGTAACTCCTTCGGGTAACTCCAGATTGAGCACCGGCTTCTTGCCACCGCGGAATACGTTGGGCTGATAGATAGCTGGCAAAAAGGCATTCGAGTAGACGGGCTGGCCCGCCTCAATGGTGCCGAACGGGTCGGGCATGACGACGTAACCCGGCAAATTCTGACTCTCTGAACCCAACCCATAAAGCGCCCAAGAACCCATGCTGGGGAAGCCAGGCAGAATGCGCCCTGTAAACAGCTGATATTGCGCGGAAGAGTGGATAAACGCATCGGCCGTGCAGGATCGAATGATGGCTAAGTCATCGGCGCAGGTGGCGGTGTGCGGTAATAAGTCGGACACCCAAAGGCCGCTTTGGCCATGTTGCTCGAAAGTCCGCTTGGTACCGAGTAACTTGGGTACGCCGTTGATGAATTGCCGTTTGGCCGGGCGGAAGGAGGGTGGCAGCGGCTGGCCGTCGAGTTTGTTCAGCAGGGGCTTCGGGTCGAAGGTCTCCATCTGGCTGGGTCCACCGGCCATGAAAAGAAAGATGACGGCCTTCGCTTTGGCCGGCCGGTGTGGATTTTTCGGTGCCAGCGGATTCACCGTTCCCGCTTGCAGCATAGCCCCGAAGGCCAAACTGCCGAAGCCGCAAAAAGCATCCGTCAGGAATTCGCGCCGGTTCCGGGTTGGTTTGAAATGACTCATTGGACGTATAAAAAGTCGTTGGCGGCAAAGAGAGCCAAGGCGAATTCACGCAGGGGGCTGGACGCTAAGAAACGCTGCGCCGCCTCGCGCTCCTTCGCCACCGGCGGACGGCCAAACACTAACTCGAAAGCTAAATCACACCGCTTACTGAGTGGCTCTTTTTGCAGCCGTTCCGCCAGCGCGACTGACACTTGCCGGGTTACTGCGCCATTCAATAGCTCAAGCGCCTGCGGCGCATGCGTACTACTCTCGCGACGGGCACAACTCAATAGCGTATCTGGCGAATCGAACACCTCCATAAATGGCATTCGCATGTTACGTTTCTGAAATAAGTAGATGCTGCGGCGATTGTGCTCGACCGCGTCCGGCGTCACGGCCCATTGGTCTGGCTTATAGAGTAAGTTGACGAGTTCTGGTTCAATGGGCGTGATGACGCCTGGACCCCAGCGTTGCGGATTCAAGATGCCCGCAGCACTAAGCATCGCATCGCGCATCTCCTCAGCTTGCAGACGGCGGCGGCTGAAGCTTCCTAAAAAGCGGTTGTGCGGATCTTTGGCGCGCCCATCCGCACTCGCTCCGGAAGCCTGCCGGTAAGTATTGCTCAGCACCATCAGGCGGTGCAGCGGCTTTATCCGGAAGCCATTGGCTACGAATTGTTGGGCCAACCAGTCGAGCAATTCGGGGTGCGTCGGCCGGGTGCCCATGCGCCCAAAGTCACTCGGCGTCGCTACAATGCCTGTGCCGAAATGGCCCTGCCACAAGCGATTCACCATCACCCGCGCCGTCAGCGGATTCGCTGGATCCACAATCCACTGGGCCAACTTCAGCCGCGGCTGCTCAATCGCGTCGCCCCACTCCGGAGCGCCGTCCGGCAGCAGCACGCCCAAAGGACGCATGCCCATCTTCGCGGCCGGCGCATCGCTTGACCCGCGCAACAGCACATGCACCGGCTGATAAAGCTTGGGCTCGTCGCGCACCGTCTTCAACTCGGGCAGCGGCTCCGGCACCTGCTTTTCTTTGACGCCGATCGATTGCTCAATCGCCGCTTTGTCCGCGACGGCCGCTTCCTTCAACTTTTTCTTGAGTGCGGCCAACTCCTGATTCACTAAAGCGGTCCGTTCTTTCCAAGCCGTCTTCTCGGCTTCGGTCGAGACCGGAATGTCGTGCTGTTCAGTGGTGGCGAAGAAACTCTGCATCCGGTAATAGTCGGTATGCCGGATGGGGTCGAACTTATGATCGTGGCAACGAGCGCAGCCGAGCGTCACGCCCAAAAAAGCGGAGCCCACCACGTTGGTCATCTCGGTCAAAATCTCATTGCGGATGTAGGCTTTGTCCTGGTTGCCCGCGTTGCGCCGGTAGGGTCCCAGGCGGTTAAAACTGGCGGCGACTTGCATTTCCTGGTTACCCGGCTGGAGTTCATCGCCAGCTAACTGTTCCGTCACAAACTGGTGATACGGCTTGTCGGCGGCGAAAGAGCGAATCACGTAGTCGCGATATTGCCAAGCTTCGCTGCGATGGGTATCGTACTCGAAGCCATCGCTTTCGGCAAAGCGGACCACGTCGAGCCAATGCCGTGCCTGACGCTCGGCATATTCGGGCGACGCGAGTAAGCCATCCACCAGTTGCTCGTAGGCCTTCGGTGAGCGGTCCGCCACAAACTCCCGCACGGCGGCGGGGGTGGGCGGCAAGCCGATGAGATCCAGGTAAACGCGGCGAACCAGCGTGGTCCGGCTGGCCGGCGGCGCATGACGAAGCCCCTGCTCATTTAGTTTTTCGAGAATAAACGCATCGATGGGCTGGGCGGCCCAGGGATCCTTCGATAGGGGAATCGCTGGGTTAGTGCGCGGTCGAAGCGACCAGTGCTTACGTTCAGCCGCTGTATACTGGCCGACAGCGCTATCAGCGGCGAATGCGGTAAGCGTGAAGCAGACCAACGCGACGGGATGGAGTCGGAATGTCATCCTATCAACCAGCTTAGTCCACGTGCGTGGCTGAGTGATTTTAGGCTGAAATGGAGGAGCTAATGGCGGGGACGACGGGGCTCGAACCCGCGACCTCCGACGTGACAGGCCGGCGCTCTAACCAACTGAGCTACGTCCCCGCACCACTAACCTCTTCAGAATACCACCGCTGCGCATCGGCTCACAACCAGACTCACAACAAGTAATCGCGGCCCAGAATGTTCAGATGGTGCAACTCGTGTCCGGCCACCATATAAGCCGCTGCGCGCACACTGGTGGGATTTCCGCTGGCCACGCCGATGCGCCGGTATTCTTCGGGCCGCAGGCTGCGGAACAGAGCCAATGTCGCTTGGCGCACCGCCGTGTATTCTTTCACCAAATCGGCCCACTCCAGCCGGTCAGCCTGCGCCATTCGGGCGTAATCATCCTGCTCAAAGCCGGGCAACTCTTGCTTGTCCCCGCGCGCGAACCGCAAGGCGCGATAGCAGAAGATGCGCTCCGTGTCGTTCAAATGATTCAGCACCTGCTTCCAGCTCCAACGCTCAGCCGAAGGTCGAAGACAGGCCTCGTCCTCGGCAATGCCGCGCCAAAAAACGAGCGTTTTCGCGCTTTGCGCCGGGAGCGTTACCAACAAATCGTCCCCGGCGACCAGATCAATGTAGCGGCTGTAATAAGGAGCATATTCGGCGGGATCGGGTCGGGTCATGAATCCTCCCAGTCTAGCAATCGTGTACGATCAGGCTATCTCTATGCTCACGATCACCGAAGCGGACGTCCGGCGTTTGTTGCCGATGTCCGATGCGATACAAGCTCTGCGGGAGGCCTTTGCGGCCTGGCATCGGGGCGACGCGCAGAATCAGCCACGGCGGCGCATGGTGCTCCCTACTGGCGCGTGTCTGCATCAGTTGGCGGGCGCGTACCGGGGCTACTTTGGCACGAAAGTGTATTCTACCCATCCGAAGCACGGTGCCTGGTTTCACTTTCTGCTTTACGACGCCGAAACCGCGCGCCCCTTAGCGCTGTTCGAAGCCGATTGGCTGGGGCAAATCCGCACGGGTGCCGCGACCGGATTGGCCACTGACCTCCTCTCGCCAAAAACCGCCTGCGCCGTCGGCTTGATCGGCAGCGGCTTTCAGGCCGCCGGCCAACTCGCCGCCGTAAGGGCGGTCCGCGCGATCAGCCAAGTGAAAGTCTGGAGCCGCAATGCGGACCATACCGCCAAGTTCGCCGCCGGGCACGCGGCTCTGGTCGCCGCCACCGCCGAAGAGGCTGTGCGCGATGCCGATATCGTCATCACCGCCACCTCCGCACGCGATCCGGTGCTCGATGCCGCGTGGGTGAAGTCCGCGGCCCATGTCAATGCCGTCGGGTCAAACCAGGCCGTGAAGCGCGAGCTTCCGGGGGAACTGATTGCTCGCGCGAGCCTCATCGCCGTCGACTCCATTGACCAGGCCAAGCTGGAATCGGGCGACTTACTCCTGGCTAACTTCGATTGGAGCGATCCGCGGTTGATCGAGCTGAAGGATGTCCGGACTCGCCCCCCGGGCATGACCATTTTCAAGTCGAATGGCCTTGGCCTCGAAGATGTCGCCGTGGCCGCCTTGGTCTACGAGCGTTTACTTCGCGAGCGAGAGCTGTAAGAGGCACGCGGAAGTGAGTAGTCGTAAATCAGGCAATCGTCAGTAAGTTGATGCACTTCTGGCCGTCGGTGAAGGCGGCTAGTTTGCCGTTAGGAGCAAAGGCGACTGAACCCACCTGATGCGCGGCGGGCACGGTCCGCACCACTTTGCCCGAGGCGACATCGCGTAACAGCACGTCCACCGGGTGTTTCACGGTAATCACGTTAAAGCCACCCGTCAAGAGTAACTTGCCGTTTGGCGAGAAAGCCAACGCCGAAATCATTTCGCGCTGTCCGGTGAACTTACGAATTAGCTTCCAGGTCTTGGTATTCCAGAGGTACACGATGCGGTCGGCACCGCCCGTCGCGAGCGTCTTGCCGTCCGGCGAGAAGGCCATGGCGAACATCGATACCGGTAACTCTTCAATTAAAGCCAGTAACTCACCATTGCGCGCATTCCAGGCCCGCACGTTCGTGTCGTAACTTGAAGCTACGATAATGGCGCTATCGGGCGAAATGGCGAAAGCCGCCGTGCCGCCGATGCCCCCGGGGATCTGCACCCGCTCCCGGGCGTCGGTCTCCCAGATATGCACCACCTCTTCACTGCGGTTACCGGCGGCAGGCTCACTACTGACTAATAAGCGGCGATCCGGCGAAATGGCCAGATCCGTCGTCCTCGGCGTCGATCCAGGCAAGCGGATACCCACCTTGCCCGTCTGCAGATTCCAGGTTTTGAGCTGTCCGTCTTTGCCGATCGTCGCCAGCACGTCGCTGGCCGGCGGCATCGCGGCGATGCGATCGCCCTCGTCCGTCGGCATCGTCAACTTCACTTTTCCACTGGAGAGTTCCCACACGCGGACCTTACGATCCATGCAGGCACCGGCCAACGCGGCTCCGTCGGAAGTGAAGGCGACCTCCCGGACGATTGCGTCGCTTTGGATGACGCGGTCGACCGGCATCTTAGGCTTTCTCCAAGCAGATATCGAAGGTAATCGCGGCGCGCGGCGTTCCCGGGGCTTCAATCAAGGTGACGGTCCGCACCAGGTCGCGATGGCTGACAATGTGGCGTTTGCCGAAGTTCTTATCCGGATTGCCTTCGAAGAAAGGGTCAGTGGCAAAGTAGGCTTGCGTGATCAGCGTCCGGTGGCCCGGCGCGGAGATCAGGTAGTGGATGTGCTGTGCCGGCCGGTCGTCGTAGTGGCCAGGCAGAATTGTTGCCACGGTGTAATCGGAGGTCTCGCCGGTAATCAGCCCGGCGCGGTAGCGGAAGCCTTCCAGATCATAAATGCCGGCATGGTCGGCTTGCCACATTTCGATGCGCGCACCGGGCACCTTGTCGCCGCGCGTATTGGT
>JANLPT010000198.1:0-1555 GCA_031367405.1 Bryobacteraceae bacterium | reverse complement strand
GGCGTAGGTCCAAAGACGCAGGATCTCCAGCAGATTGATCTCACCAGGCACTCCCACGTAATGCGGCAACCCCTCGAACCAGCGGGCGCACCAGTCTTCCCCCAACGCCTCGCGCATCGCCTCGCGCAGACGACGCTCGATGGGCTCAATGACCTCAGCCATCCGGTCGTAATGCTCCAGCGCCCGGACGTGCTCGTCGAAATCCGAGGGCCGGGCCGCGCCGCAGCTCAAGGTATGCACTTCCGCCCGCGCGAGGCAGTAGAGGTCGTTAAACTGCATCGGGCTCAAGGGCGCGCACTGCTCCACCAGCCTGGCCGGCGGTTCGTAGAGTTTTCCGCCCTTGTCGTTCGGGCTGATGATGAACACGCCCATGTCCCGTTCCCGGGCGGCCCGCACCGCCGGCCAATTCAGATCGTTCACGAAATACCAATGCAAGTTCACGTAATCGAACTCGTCGCTGGCGATCGCGTCCAGGATGATATCGGTGGTGGCGTGGGTCGAAAAACCAAGAAACCGAATCCGCCCGGCCCGCTGCAACGCGCGCGCCGCCGCCACACAGCCGTCTTTCTGCAACGCCCATTGCAACAACGCACGGTGGTTGATCCCGTGCAGCGACAAGAGGTCCACGTGATCGAGTTGCAAGTAATCCATCGAACGCTCGAAGGTCTCGATGAAATCCTTCGCCTTGGCCATGGGCGCCACCTTGGTCTGAACCAGGATCTGGTCCCGGGGCAACGTCGGCAGGAGCCGGCCCAGCTGCATCTCGGAGGTGCCATAGCCCCGGGCCGTTTCAATGTGGTTGATCCCCAACTCGAGCGCGCGATGAATCGTCGCCTCGAGGTTCGCCTGGGTCTCCGCGGGAATCTCCGCGGGAGAAACGTCCTGCCACTTGTGCTGATACCGCATGCCCCCGCAGGAAAAGACCGGCATCGCCAATTCGGTTCGCCCAAAACGTCGGTATTTCATGCCCCCGACCCTAAGTCAGATCCACCCCGGCAGGCAACGACGGACCGTCCACCGTTTCCTGAAGCTGACGCTGGGAGAGGACATCGCGCCGCGCTGTCCCCCGCCCGCTGAACGCGGCCTGGTGTGTCGCAGCGTGCCAACCCTACCCCAACCGGATCGCGAGACTCCACGCGCGCGCGTCGAACGCGGGTGGTACTTTCCCCGGTTCTTCCGGTCGGCCTTTCCCGGGGACGATGCGTCTTGAGCGGAGTCGCTCCCTGTGAGTTAATGGTGGCCAGATTCCACCATACTATGATGTTTAAAACGATCGTCCGCTACACCACCCTGGCGGGGGCTTTCTGCGCCTGGCTCTCCGTCTCCACTCCGAGCTACGCCGCCACCGACACTCCGCCGGTCTACGAGACCGGCTATTCGGATGTCGTGGAGTTCACTTCCGATCTTTACCGCGCCCTGTCCCCGGAACAACAGCAGCTCTTTCATCCCTTCCCGGTGTTGCTGGACAAGGTCAAGACGCCCCTGGCCCAGCCCCGAGTCTATTCCGACGGCTCCAGCTCGCTTCCAGCCGTGCATGTCACCGCCGGGTTCATCC
>JANLPT010000136.1:0-50504 GCA_031367405.1 Bryobacteraceae bacterium | reverse complement strand
TTTTCAAACTATTTTTGGGATGGGTCCGGGTGCGGAATCGAAACTCGGCGCTAAAGGCCATGGAATGAAAGAGTTATGAGTGTGTCGGACACACTCATAAGTTGATGATTCTATTGGGGTTGGGGCGGAGTTGCGTTTGGGTGGGGGGGGATAGAAGGAGGCCTGAGAAGGTACTGGATTCGGCGCACGGACTGTCAACGCGCCAGACGCTGGACGGCGACGTGTTGGACGTGTAGGCCGTGCCGGATCCGTCGCGTTCAGTTGGCCGGAGCCGATTTTGATGCCAGGCCGGGAACTCCCCCCGTGATTTAGGAGGCATGGTGCCGTTACTGTCCGTCAGGAAGTCGAAGTCATGTTCGGCAGAGAAGCGAACGCTCTGATGCCCGGCCGCCGTCACTGGCTTAAGGCCATCATAGCCTCCAGGTATCCGAGCCAGTTCAGTTCCAAGCGGCGGCATTCTCGTCAACCCATTCACGCTGGCTCCCGATTTCAGATACACTCGGCCATATGAAAACGACACTGTTGGCATTGGCATTAGTGTGCGCCTGGGCATTGACTGCCGCTGGGAGCGGTGATCCGGGAGCGGTGAAAGAAGTGACAGCTGCCATGGAGTCGCTGAAGCAGGCCATGATCCACAAGGATGGCACCACGCTCGATAAGTTACTCAGCGACGACCTCACTTACAGTCACTCAGCGGGGCAACTGGAATCCAAATCTGAGTTCATCAAGGCAATCGTGTCCGGTAAGTCGATCGTCGAACGGCTGGATTTTACCGGTACCGTAGTCCGCATCTATGGCAACGTGGCCTTGGTTCGGGGCGGCGTCGATCTCTATCACAGCCAGACCAATATTGTGAACATGAATATCTTGCACGTTTGGGTGAAGGGTCCGGGCGGTTGGAAGATGGTGGCGCGCCAGGCCACTAAACTTGTCCCGCCTGCTAAATGAGCGATTACTTTTTCAGCTTGCGGTAAATCGCTTTGAGCGAAGACACGTTACTGGCCTTAGTCGCCCCGATCTTATGGCGCGTGAGATCGGTTTGCGATACTTCGTCTTCAGACTTACCCGACGCGAGGCCCCGCCGGATAGTGTCGACCATGTCGGCCATGTAAGCATGTTGAGCGCGCAGGTCCGCGACCCCGCCCAGGGTTCCATGCCCCACGACGACGATGGAAGGTGCCAGCGCGGCCATACGATCCAGCGCCCGCAGCCAATGGTCGTGGTCGGCGTCGGCATCGGCGGCGTTGTTGCCGGAATCCCAATTCACGCACATGTCGCCGGTAAACAGAATGCGCTCTTTGGGCAGCCATGCCACCGCGTCACCCTTACTATGCCCCGGCCCCATCAACTTCAATTCCACGCGATGCTCGCCATCGTCAAAAGCCATTGAATCGCCAAAGGTGATGGTGGGGTGGGCCAGCTTGTAAGGTTTCAAACTGAATTCGCCGGTGGCTGTATTGCGATCCCAACCGGCTTGGCCTTTCGTCGTTGACTCCACACCGCAATCAGTGGAACACACGATTTGCGCTCCCTGGTCTGTAAAGATGTTGCCCCCATAGGCATGGTCGCCATGATAGTGCGTGTTGAAGACGAAACGGATGGGTTTGTTAGAGGTCTTGCGGATCTCCGGCAGAATCTCCTTCGCCCCCCAAGGAAAGTTGGCGTCAATCACGAGGACATAGTCCTTGAAGATCACCCAGCCGGCATTGGCCGGTTGATTCCGCGTCCGGTCGCCCATGCGGACCCATACGCCGGGGGCAATTTCTTTGACGGGGCTAGCGGCCGTCTGCGACAGGGCCAGCAAGGCGGCCAAGGCGGCGGCGGGAAGAATCCATTTCAACATTTGGGGGTTACCTCGATACTTATGACTAACTAAACAGTTCTAACAAGGGTGCGCCCTTGTCAGTGATGGGCACAGGCCGGTCGCCTGCGAATAGGTTCTTGGCCGGATTGATACCCAAGGCACAGTGGATGGTCGCATGAAAATCCGGCACGCTGACTGACTTGCCCACTGGGTTGACGCCGAGTTCGTCGGACACACCCACCACTTGGCCCGTCTTTAAACCGCCACCCGCCAGCAAGGCGCTAAACACCTTGGCATGGTGTCCGCGTCCGCCACCGGAATCGAACTCTGGAGGACGGCCGAATTCCGTGGCAATCACCACCAACGTAGTGTCCAGCAGTTTATTCTTTTCGAGGTCGGTGAGTAACATCGCAAAGGCCTGGTCAAGATCCTGAATGAGTAAGTGCTGTTTCACTTGGCCGTCGTTGTGAGTATCCCAACCGGAGCCGTTCAAAAAATTAAGGTTGAAAGAGACTTCCACAAAACGTACGCCGGATTGCACTAAACGCCGCGCCAGTAAGCAACGCTGGCCAAACTCGCCGCCGTAGGATTCCCGCAGCGACTTAGTCTCCTTAGCCAGATCAAAGACGTTCATGAACTTCGGCCCCGCCATCTTAAAGCCTTGTCCGGTAATAGCGGATTGCGCCCGGATCATCTGATCGTCTGGATGGCGTTTTTCGAAATTCTGGCTCAGTTGCGCGAGCAGCGTCTCCCGGCGGTCCTGCCGGGGATTGTCCACGTCGCTCGGGCGCACAAAGCCATTGGGGCCGGTTTCGGTTTGAGTCAAGTAGACGTAGCCATATTTAGCGCCCAGAAAGCCCGGGTCGCGGGTGATATTCGGGTAACCCATCACGACATAGGAAGGCACGGCCGCATCTTTGGTGCCGAGTTCTTTAGAAACGATCGAGCCGATGGACGGATACTGAATGGTGCCGCTCGGCATGCGGCCGGTATGCACCAGATTCGATGCCGCGCCGTGTTCGCCCACAATGTCGTGCGATAGGGTGCGGATGAGGGCGCAGCGGTCGAGCAAAGGGGCGGTCCGCTTGAGGTGCTCGCAGACCTGCACATCCCGGATCGCCGTATTGATTGGATCGTAGTAAGAGCCGGCTAATTTCTTGCCATCGCCTTTGCGCTTGGGGTCGAAGGTGTCGATATGCGCGGCACCTCCGCCCAGCCACAGCAGAATGCAGGCATCGGCTTTACCCTTCGGCAGATGGGTCGCCGCAGCGAAAGCCGGGCTGGCGGCGGCGGTTTTGAGTAAGTCGCGACGCGTGAGTAACATGACTTAGGGCACCATCACAAATTCCGGCGAATTCACCATAGCCCACAAGGCATCTTCGAGCCGCTCGCGGAAGCGCGGTTCCAGCCGTGCCGTGGGTTTAGCTCCCAAACGCAAGGCGCGCTCTTCTTCCATGCGGATCACCGTGGCCTCCGCACTTAAATGATTCGACCAACTAACGCGATTGTCACTGCTGATGCGGGCATCTACTTTTTGCGCTCCCTTCACTTTGCGCTGCGCGTAAAGGCTACCCAGTAAGTTAGAAATGACGCGTACTTCCTCGGCAGCGGGTGGTCGCGACAAGATCCGCAGGAACATTTCGTTGACCATTTTCTCGAGTGGCAGATCGGCGAGGGCTAACTCGGTCAGCTCACTATCGTCGGATAAGCGCACCATCCGCGTTCCTAAGATACCGTTGGCTAAAATAAGCGTCTGCATGGGTGAAGGCGCATCGTCGCGAGCAGTCGCGGCGCTCTGCCGCGACTGCCGCCAGCCATAAACGGACATCACGTCGACAATGGATTGCGCAATTGGCAGAGCCAACGCGGGGCGATCCCGTTCGTTCGATAGAGCAGTCATCTGCCAAGCTCGCGCCGGCTTACCGAGGTTGAGGAATTGGTTCGGCGCCCGGTCACCAGACACATTCAGGTTCATATCTTCGCACTCATAAGCCCGGCCGGTGCCGAGGTGCAGGGAATCGACTAACTGTTCGGCAGTCATGTTACGGCGCAGGGGTCCGGCGAAGAGCCGGCCTTTGGCTCCGGTGGCGATGGCCGGGTCAGCCACAGGCTGGCGTTGATAGGCGTGGGAGGAGAAGATGAGCCGCGCCACATGCTTCGTGTCGTAACCGCTCATGACAAACTCGCGTGAAAGATAGGCGAGTAACTCCGGATGGGACGCTTGACCGCGCGACCAATCATCGGCCGGCTCCATGAATCCCAGGCCCATATAGCGTTTCCAGATCCGATTCACAATTACTTGCGGAAAGCGCTGGTTGTCAGGAGAAATAATCAACGCCGCCACGTCGTTGCGCGAAGGTACGCTGGCTTGATTGGGCAGTTGACCCGTCTCGGAATGATTAATTAAAGCAGCAAATGGCCATTCCGGCCCGATGGCCTGGCCGGGCTTAAGCGCCACCACCACGGCCGGCTTTCGCCCGCCTTCAATCATCGTCACGGTGGACGTCTTGGGTAGCTTCAGATCTTTACCTTGCATCATGGCTGCCAAGCCGAACAAGTCTTTCTGTTTGAAAGGATGGAACGGCGCATCGTGGCAACGGGCGCAGCCCATTTTTTGGCCTAGAAATGCCTGGGCGACAATCTCCGCCTTCGCCGCCATCGGCGCGTCATTTAGAGTTGCCTGGGCAAACCCGGACGGGCCGCCTTGATAGGCGCTGCCTTCCATGCTGAGTAACTCCGCCACGAAGCGGTCGAACGGAATGCCGTCGGCGAAAGATTGATGGATCCACCAGCGGAAGGGGCCGGTGTTATTCAAGTCGGGCTTCAAGATGCCTGGATTCTCGGCCAGTACATCCTGCCAGTAAGCCACCCAGTGATCGGCCCACCCGTTCGAAGCCAGCACGCGCTCAATGGCCTTGGCGCGCCGCATTTGGGGCGCGTCAGCGAGATAGGCGCGAATTTCGGCGGGAGTGGGAATGATGCCCGTCGCGTCGAGCGAGATGCGGCGCAAAAATTCGAGGTCAGTCGTTAAGGCTGTGGGCCGCATGGCTTCGGCTTCGAGCCTGGCACCGATAAAACGGTCGATGTCGTTATTCACCGGGAGCGCCGCTTTCAGCACCGGAACCACCGGGCCCGGCGTCTTCGCGAGGTCAGCGCGAATCTTCTCGTGGCGGGCTTTCCATTCGGCCGCCACCGCGACGCTGGCCAAGCGACGGCGCACGACATCGGCGGCATCGTGCCGCTTATTCACCGCGGCCACGTAACGCTCCCAGGCATCGTCGGTTAAGAAAGGCGCGGTCGCGGGGCCCAGCAGCCGTTCCAGTTGGCCGATGGGCGCGAAGCTCACAGCCAGTTCACCGGGGCTGGGATAGAGTCCGCTGCCGCCGATCACCGCCGTCAATACAAATCGATGGGTGCCGGCCGCGAGCGTCACTTTGTCGATCACATCCTGATGCGGATACTGGGCGGGGCGTAGCGGAGAGTCTTCTCGCACGGGCGGCGGGGGCACGGGATCGTCGCCGGTCTTATTGGCCAGTTGCGGTTTGGTTTCGGCGACGGTTTGGCCGTCGATTTCGAGCCGGGCCGCGCCACGCGCCCGTAGACGGAATCGGTATTCGCCCGCCGCGATCACGCGCTCATAGGTCGCCCGCAGTCCAAATGGTATGGACCGGTCAATAGGCAGCGCGTTGCCGGAAAACTTCACCGGCACCCGCACGAAGGCGAAGGCCGGTTCCTGGTAAGTTTCCACTGGGGCCGCGTCAACGGGCGGTGCCAGCAGTTGCTTGGCATTCAACTTTTCAAAGATCTCCACCTTGACCGGTTGGGCCATTAAGAGCGCGCTGGTGGCGGCGAATAGGATGAGACGAAGCAAGGTACCTCCCGAATACTGACGCCTTATATCCTATCGCGTCCAGCGGCCAGGTGTTCAAAGCTTGGGTGACGAAAGACCGAGCTTTAGACCGCGAAGGGCGGTGGTCTCTCGGGGCACGGTCTAACGTTGATGGATCTGGTTCAGGTTTTTGACGTCGTCGCCACAATTGGTCCTCCAAAACGGCAATCACTCGATTCGGCGGGCTCTGTCCCTCGCGGTCATCGCGAATGCGCTTCGGCTGCGCCGAACTGAGCCTGACTTGGGGGGCGTATTGCTGTTTTGAAAAAATAGGTTAGGATAAACTCAGGTGACAAAGTTTTCCCAACTCGTCGCGCTCGCACTGATTGCAGCTGTTCTGGGCGGTACACAGTGCTTCGAGTTGTGTTCCTTCCTATCGCTTGAGCGGACGGCAAAGGCAAGCCATCAGCTCGAGCCTGTGATGCCCTGCCATCAGAAGCACGCCCCCAATGACCGGTCCCCAGCCAGCGGCGAGCAATGTTCTCACCACGAGATCGTTGCGGAGAAGCTGTCCAATGCTTCCTCTGCCGATCAACTTCAAGCCGTGTCGTTCGTCGAGGTTTCTACCGATGCTCAGATCGCTCCATTTCATGCCTCGTCCCTGCTAACCATTGCCGGCGAACATTTCCCCAGATTCAGCCCTCTCGCACTTAACTCGATCCTCCGGATCTGAGCACCTCCGCGCCTCCCGACAATTCCAGCTAAGCATTTCTAACACACGCGCAAATTACTTTGCGTTTAAGATCTGACGCTTACGGCATCGCTGCGTCAAGTCGATTTTAATGCCATGTCGATGGGGTTCCGTTCACGAATCAGTGAGTTGAGGCCCAGCAGGTTTGACGCGAGTTGCCGCGCGAAGAGAGCGTCCTCTTGAGAACGCACAAAAAGTGGAGGATTTTGACATGACGGAAAGAAGAACTTTTTTTACCCGCCTGGCTTCGCTTACCGCGGCGATTTGGGCGGCGCGAAACGCAGCAGCGCAAAACCCCGGCCCGCATGCCGGCCACAAAGCTCCGGACGCCGCGCCGCCGCCTAAACCGCCTGCGGCACACAGCATGGCCGGTCACACGATGCCCGGAACGACGGCGGTGGCCGACCCACACGCCGGACATCGCAGGAGCGGCAACCTGCCAGTGGAGATGCCGGACCTTCCCAAGCTACCCTTCAAAATGGTTGATGGTGTCAAGGAATTCAACCTGATTGCTGAGGTTGTCGATACCCAGTTGATGCCGGGCCGGCCGATGACTGCCTGGGGCTTCAATGGTTGCGTTCCCGGACCCACCATCGAAGTGAATCAGGGTGACCGGGTCCGCGTGATCGTCGATAACAAGCTCCCCGAAATGACGGCTATTCACTGGCACGGCTTTGAGGTCCCGATGGAGATGGACGGGAGCGTCGGCCTAGGCCAAGATCCGATTCCTTCCGGCGGTCGATTCGTCTACGAGTTCGAACTGCACCAACACGGGACTTTCTTCTATCACTCCCACTTTGCCATGCAGGAAATGATGGGCATGATCGGAATGTTTATCATGCACCCGAAGCAAGCCTACGAACCGAAAGTGGATCGGGATTTCGGTTTGGTTCTGCAGGAGTGGGCACTTCTCCCCAACAACAACGTTCCTAACACGTTGTCGATGGAGTTCAATTGGCTTACCTTCAACGGCAAGGCCGGCCCTGACTGTACACCGATGATCGTGAAGCAGGGCGAACGGGTGCGCATCAGGATGTTCAATATCGGAATGGACCACCATCCGATTCACATGCACGGCATGCAGTTTGTCATGACGGGCACCGAGGGGGGGAGAGTGCCCCAGCAACTTTGGTACGACGTCAACACCATCATCGTTGGCGTAGCGCAGTCGCGAAACATTGAATTCGAAGCGAAATACATTGGCGACTGGATGCTGCATTGCCACTTGCCGCACCACATGATGAACCAGATGGCCTCCATGGTGGGTCCGGTGATGCATGGTGGAAGCGGAATGCATACGGGCGGCAGCATGACCGATGGCATGGGCATGTTGAAAAAGGGCGACGCCCTGTCCGAAGAATTTGGCCCCTCCCTCGGTCGTGGCCTCGGACTGAGTGCTGATCGCGAGCGGGCGACGTCGAACCTGGTGTCAGCAGGTGCTGCAGAGATTGGTTCACAGCCCCCAAAGCCTGCGGAGGGTGCCCACCAAGGCCATGAAGGGCATGTGATGACAAAGCCCGGCGACTCCATGGCAATGTACCCCCGGGACGACCCGGAGAAGAAGAAGGTGCCCGGCTACCCGCAAGACATGTGGATGGTCATGGACGAAATGATTCCGCCCAAGCCCGAGAACTATGGGCTCCGCAAGGGCTGGACGGGTTCCATGATGGGCATGATGACACTGGTGCGAGTGGTGACTCCTGAGGTTTACGACAAAATCATGGAGCTTAGGAAAATCGAAGACGCTAAACCCAAGGACAAAAAGTCTCCCATGGCCATGCCAGTACATGAGCACGGGAAGTAAGGGGAGATGAATAGAGAATCCTCCATGAAAACCACAAATTTTAGAAACACCATCCTGCTCGCAGCGCTCGTGGCGCTTCCGGGCTTGGCCCAACAAGCCGCCAAGCCTCAGGAGCATGTCCATAGTGAGATGGCAGCACCAGCGAAGGCCGGCCAGCAAGGAGTAATCTACCGTTGTCCTATGCACCCTGAGGTGCGGGCCAACACTCCCGGCAAGTGCCCAATATGCGCGATGACTTTGGAACAAGTGAACGCTCTGAGCGCCGGAGAATCTTCAGGCCTGCCCACCTTGAATGCACCTTCCGGCGGTGTTCGCCTTCGCCTCGAAGATCTTGAGCGGATGGCCATCGAAGCAAACCCCACGATTCGACAGGCAAAAGCCCTCGTCGACGCTGCGGGCGGCCGCGCCCAGCAGGCTGGATTGTGGCCTAACCCCAGTTTCGGTGCGAATGGCGAGCATGTATCGAGGGTGACGGGTGGCGGTGCGATCGGTGGCTTCGTCGAACAGCGCTTCGTTACGGCGGGCAAGCTCGGGCTCAGTCGAAAGGTCGCCCTCCAAGCGCAAGCGATTTTCGCCGAGAACGAGATTGAGCAAAAGCAGAGACTTCTCAATTCTGTGCGAACGCTTTACTATCAGGCCCTGGGCGATCAACTCCTGATTCAGGTTCGGACCGGTCTAGCCAATCTGGCTTCCCGGGCAGTTGCCGTGACACGGGAACTGTCCAACGTTGGGCAGGCCGACCGCCCTGATTTGCTGACGGCTGAAACGGAAGCCGAACGCATTCAACTGGAACTTGTGAGCGCCGAGAACGCGAGAGCTCGCACTTGGCGTCAACTTGCGGCCCTAGTGAACAATCCCTCGCTCAAACCAGTTGCGCTGGAAGGCAATCTGGAGGACATTCCTAAGCTGGATGTCGACGAGGCGCTGGAGATCATCTACCGGGATAGTCCCGAGTTGCGGGCGGCAGAAGTGGCAGTCAAGCAATCGGAGTTCTCCATCCGCCGGGCAGAGAAAGAGAAAATCCCCGACGTTTTCGTACGCGGCGGTCTACGAAACAACCGGGAATATGGAGAAATCGGTCCTTTCGGACCTACCCAACGGCGCGGCCTCGAAGGTATCTTCGATGTCAGCGTTCAAATCCCGATTTTCGACCGCAACCAGGGCGGCGTGAAGGCGGCAAAAGCGGAAGCGGAGCACGCCCGCCTGGAAGTGCTGCGGACCAAGCTGGCGCTGAAGGCCCGGCTGGCGGCAGAGTACAAAGACTACCAGGATTCTTCGGTCGCGGTGGAGCGTTACCGGACTCGTATATTGCCGAAAGCCCGGCAAGCCTACGATTTATATTTAGCGAACTTTCGTCAAATGGCTGGAGCCTATCCCCAGGCGCTCATCGCGCAGCGAAATCTCTTCCAGTTCCAGGACAGCTACGTCGCCGCGTTAGTAAACACGTGGCAACGAGCCGTCGAAATTCAGGGATTGTTGTTAGGTGGCGGCGCCGATCTTGGTATGCCCATGCCGATGGGCGGACCTCAGCCAACGGCGGGAAGCCGCGAGCGGTAAGGACTCGAGTGGAATCAAGAACCGGCCTTCCTGAATATGACCTCATCGCCGTACCGGATCGCCAAATAGAAGCAATTTACACCAAAGGAAAAAACTTAAAATGAAGAACACAATTCTGTTGATGATCACTGGCGCAGCGCTAGCTATGGCTCAGCACGATCACAGCGACCGCGGCAAAGAGATGACTATGACGAGCTTGGTCGTCGACACCGGTTGTTACCTGTCCCACGACAGCAAGGGCGAAAAGCACGAGCGCTGTGCAACGGCCTGCGCTAAGGCTGGAGTGCCTCTAGCTCTGCTGGACGAGGCTAGCGGCACGCTTTATATCCCGGTCGCCTCTGACCACAAAAATCAGAACGGCAAGTTGATGCCTTTCATTGAGAAGAGAGTCAAGGTTACGGGCACTCTGATGGAAAAGGGCGGAGTGAAGGGTTTCGCAATTAAGTCCGTGGAAGCTGCGAAGTAGCCGGGAAAGCGCATCTAAGTTACACTCAGACGGTAAGCCTCATTTTTTGGCCTCCTCGCTAATGAAGTGCCAACTTTCACTGATCCTTTGTCGCGGGCGACTTGAACTTCTTAGCCGGACCATCTTCGTGCGATAAGTCATTGCCGGGTCTGAGCCGGCCCGAAACAGGCGAATCCCCGTCGACGCCACTCGAGGTGGTGCGGTCGAGATGGCTTGGTCAAAAATGATTGCTGACGCCTTGCTTTCCGGTGAATAAAAAGAAAGAGTATGAAGAGACACTGATGCTGATTAAATTATCAACTAAAAAATCCGTGAATGAAGCCGCCGCCGCCCTGCGGGCTGCCGTCGAGGCCAATCGCTTTGGCGTCATGCATGTTCACAACCTCAAAGAGACAATGGAGAAAAAAGGGGTCGCGTTTGAGCATGAATGCTTGATCTTCGAGGTCTGTCAGCCGCAACAAGCGAAGACGGTTCTCGATCAGAACATGAGCGTCTCCACTGCGCTGCCATGCCGAATCTCCATTTACGAGGAGGACGGCAAAACCATTCTCGCTGCCTTAAGGCCGACCGCGCTGCTGGCTATTTTCAATACGAAACAACTGGAAGGAGTCGCTCAGGAGGTGGAGGACGTGATCGTGAAAATCATGAACGAGACGGCGTCAGCCTGATGGTTGCCGCAGACGAAAAAGTTGCAGCCCCTTCGTAACTGCTGATTGCCTTTTATGTCACCGGAATGCGATCGGAGACGTCCATATAAATATGGTACGAGATAGGCAAATTCCAAGAAGGCTCCTGTTCAGTGCGGGGGCCACGATGTTCGGAATGGTCAATCTCCCCGCCTCCTTGCGTGGAGCCGCGCCGGCGGGCATCTTCAAGAGTGAGGGCGGTTTACTCGAGGCGGACATTCAAGCTGTGGAAGCCTGGACCCGGCTCGGCTTAAACTATGCCCACCTGTTCACCTATAACGGGCAGGCCCCCGGCCCGATGTTCGAGGCCAGAGCAGGGGACTCCGTCCACCTACGCTTCACCAATCGTTTGCTGGAACCGACCAACCTGCACTTCCACGGCCTTCACGTTCCGCCCACCGGCAGCGCTGACAACGTGTTCTTGCAAGTCAATCCTGGCGAGAGCCTGACCTATCGATTCACCCTGCCGGCCAATCATCCGTCCGGAACCTTTTGGTACCATCCCCACCTCCACGGCACTTCGGCCCGTCAAGTGTTTCGCGGGCTGGCCGGATTGTTCATCGTTCGTGGAGAACTAGACGACATCCCAGAGATTGCAAACGCCTCGGAGCATTTTCTGGTTTTGAAGGATTGGGCTTTGGATCGCAATGGCGAAGTGCTCGAACCCTCGATGATGCAAAGGATGACCGGACGGGAAGGCTCACTCATCACCATCGGCGACGCGATCAAGCCCCAGTTCCCGATTCTCGCGGGTGGGCTGTTGAGGCTTCGAATTCTAAACGCGTCGGCGTCCCGCTTCTACCGTCTGAAGCTCGAAGAGCATCCTCTCTACGTTATCGCCACTGACGGCGGCCCGCTGCCCGCGCCAAACGCCGTCAATGAGATCCTGCTCGCGCCCGGCGAACGCGTTGACGTGCTGGTCCGGGGGAGCCGCGAAGCAGGCGTTTATCATCTCCTGAACCTTCCGTACCATCGAGGCGCTACCGGAATGATGGGCAATTCCTCCCGCCCAGGCGATCCCGAAGTCCTGGCCACCTTCAGCTATGAAGGCCGGGCCGAGTTCGCGCTTGATCTGCCGGGAAGCCTGATTGCGGTCGATCCGCTTCCGCCGCCAGTAGGCCCGCCTCGAAGCTTCGTGCTCAGTGAATCGGGCATGCGGTTTCTAATCAACGGTCGCGAGTTCGATCATCGCCGGGTGGACACTCAAGTGCGGCTCGGCGCGATTGAAGACTGGGAAATTATCAACCAGGGCACCATGGACCATCCGTTCCACCTGCACACCAATTCCTTCCAGATACTCGACGCCAGCGGCCAGCCAGAAAGAGCCTGGAAGGACGTAATGCTGGTGCGCGCCGGTCAAAAGCGCCGCTTTCGCGTGCGTTTTGAAGATTTTGCCGGCCAGGCTGTCTATCACTGCCATATTCTCGATCATGAGGATTTGGGAATGATGGGCGTGATCGAGATCCTTCCCGGCTAGCTTTAACGAAACCAGCTCATGTACGGGCACCCAGTGCTTACGGTAGCGACTCGACGCGACTTATCTACAAGGGGCGGTGGTCCAAGCGCTTATTAAGCCTATGCAATCGCAGGAAAAAGGCGGGAAGGGAATATTGGTCGGGGCGAGAGGATTCGAACCTCCGGCCTCCTGTACCCGAAACAGGCGCTCTACCAGGCTGAGCCACGCCCCGACGAAATCACCGGACTCTTCATGTTAGCCCCTTCCCTCGTTCCGGCGCAAGTTGCCTCCTCCCCGCCGCGACCGCACCCAATATACGGTAGCCACCCACGCCAAAGCCCCATATCTAGTACCCTACGCGAAGCCCAAAACTCTTGATTCCGAAACCCTTGACGTGCTCACATATTTGCTGGATATTGGGTTGACCACACCATCTCGCCGCTGCGGTGTTTGAAACAAGACTCTCCCCCAATGTTCAAAACAAAAAAGACCAAAATTGATCCACTGCCCCCTCCCAAGTCGCTTACCAAGGCTTACTCCTCCAGCGAGGTCAGCAAGATTGGCGCCGTCAGTCTGCGGCAGTTGCAATGGTGGGACGAGAAGAAGGTGGTCAGTCCCCGCCATGAAGGACATCGGCGCGTCTATAGCCCCGATGAAGTGGTGGAAATCAACGTCATCGCCGAACTCCGCCGCAAGGGCTTCTCGCTCCAAAAGATCCGCCGCGTGCTGCGCTTCCTGCAGCGCGAAATGGGCAAGCGCCTCAGCGACATCCTCGCCGGCGGCACCCACCTCCACCTGGTTACTGACGGCAAGAACATCTACCTCGAGCAAAACGCCGAGAAAATCATCGACATCTTGAAAAACGCCAAACAGCCGATGTTCCTCGTCTGCGTCACTGACCAGGTCCGCCGGCTGGAAGCCACCACGCGCAAGCCCGCCCGCGCCGAAACCGCCACCGCGTCTCGCCGGGCCCGCGCCGTCTAGCTCTAAACTAAGAGCAGCATGGATCAGCTCTTTTCGCTCGCCCGCACCCTCATCGACGTTGAATCCATCACCGGCAATGAGGCCCCCGTCGGCCACATCGTCTACCACCTCCTCGAAGCCCGCGTCGCTAAATATGGCGGCACCGTCGAACGCATTGAAGTGGAGCCGAACCGCTTCAACGTGCTGGCCATTTTTGGCACCGTCCCCACCGTCACCCTCACCACTCACCTCGATACCGTCCCGCCCTATTTCGCCTCCCGCGAAGACGAAACTTTCATCTGGGGCCGCGGTGCCTGCGACGTCAAAGGCATCATCGCCGCCATGATCGCCGCCGCCGATAAACTGCTCGCCGAGGGCGTCCGCGACTTCGGCCTACTGTTCGTTGTCGGCGAAGAGCGCAACAGCGCCGGCGCGTACTTTGCCGGCCGGCACCCGCGCGGCTCCCAGTTCCTCATCAACGGCGAACCCACTGAAAATCAGCTCGCCGTGGGCTCCAAGGGCGCCCATCGCTTCGAAATCGTCGCCACCGGCCGCATGGCCCATTCCGCCTATCCCGAACTCGGCGACTCCGCCATCGACAAGCTCTTAGACTCGCTCCAACGATTGCGCCGCATCGACCTTGAGCACGACACCCTGCTCGGCCCCAGTACCCTCAACATCGGCACCATCGAAGGCGGCCGCGCGCCCAACGTCATCGCCGATTCCGCCCAAGCTGAAATCCTCGTCCGCATCGTCGACCAAGGCGAATCAACCCGCGCCCGCGTCCTCGCCGCCGCCGCCGCCCCCGGCGTCCAAGCCAACGAAGTACTGTGCATTCCGGCCATGCACTTCGGCCGCTTACCCGGATTTGCGACAATGGTAGCTTCATACACCACCGACATCCCGGCTTTCGGCGGAGCGTGGGGCCAGCCCTATCTGCTGGGCCCGGGCACGATTCACGTTGCCCACACCAGCGAAGAGCGAGTGCCCAAAGCGCAATTGGTGGAAGCGGTAGAGATCTATCGCTCGATGGTCCGGCAACTGCTCGGACAATAAAAGGAAGAAGGTAAGTTTTGAGCTTGCAGATGGAAGTTGGTGTCCTCGGTGCCACCGGCATGGTCGGTCAGCACTTTGTGCGTTTTCTCGAAGGCCACCCCTGGTTCAAGTTGACTTGGCTCGGCGCGAGCGAACGTTCCGCCGGTAAGAAATATTCTGACGCTACGGAGTGGCGTCTCGAAGGCACCATGCCCGCCGGCATCGCCAATCTCACCGTATCCAACTGCGTTCCCAGTACAAATGCGCCTAAGCTCGTCTTCTCCGCGATGGACGCCGGCGTCGCCACGGAAATTGAACAAGCCTTTGCCGGCGCCGGCCACTACGTGGTCTCGAACTCCAGGAACCATCGCATGGAACCCGATATCCCGCTGCTCGTCCCGGAAATTAACGGCGACCATCTGGGCATTCTCGATCAGCAGGCCAAACGCGGTTGGAAGGGCCGTATCATCACCAATCCCAACTGCTCCACGATCGCCCTCACCATGGGCCTCGCCGCCTTCAAGCCCTTCGGGATCGAGCGCGTCATCGTCACCACCATGCAAGCCGTCTCCGGTGCCGGCTATCCCGGCGTCCCCTCGGTCGACATCCTCGGCAACGTCGTCCCCTACATTGGCGGCGAAGAAGAAAAAATGCAGGTCGAGACGCAGAAAATTCTTGGCGCATTTACCGGCGGCGAGTTAGTCCCTTTGCCTGCCAGAGTAAGTGCCGCGTGTAACCGCGTCGCCGTAGTGGATGGCCACTTAGTCGCCACCAGTGTCGAGTTACTTCACAAGCCCACCGGAGCCGAGTTACGCGCCGCCATCGATAGCTTCATCGGCGAGCCACAACGGCTCAACTTACCCAGCGCCCCCGCTCGCCCCGTGCAGTACCTCACTGAAAATGACCGTCCCCAGCCCCGCCGCGATGCCACCCGCGACCGCGGCATGGCCGCCTTTGTCGGCCGTCTGCGACCCTGCCCCGTGCTCGATTGGAAGTTCATTGTCCTCGCCCACAACACCATCCGCGGCGCGGCCGGAGCCGCCGTCCTGAACGCCGAATTGCTCGCCGCCGGCGGCTGGATTAAATAGACATGCTCGTCATGAAGTTCGGCGGAAGCTCGGTGGAGAGCTCTTCCGCCATCGAACACGTGAGAGAGATTGTGCGGTCACACGCCACGCTGCCCGTGCTCGTGGTCGTTTCCGCCATTGGCAAGACGACCAACCGCCTCCTTCACCTTGCTCAGGACGCGGTCGACGGCCGTCGCCCAGCTGCCCTCATCAAGTTCGATGAACTGCGCGCCGATCACTTCGACATCGCCGATCACTTCGATGCTAACTCCCTCATTGACCCACTCTTTGCTGAACTTGCCGAGTTAGTCCGCGGCCTCGCCGTGCTCGGCGAACTAACTCCCCGTTCGCTTGATGCCATCGCCAGTTACGGCGAACGCCTCTCGAGCCTCATCGTCGCCAAAGCCCTCGGTGCTCAACACGCCGACGCTCGAGATTACATCGTCACCGACAAACGCCACACTCAAGCCGCTCCTCTCTATCCGCAAACCTACGCGCGCTTGAGTAAATTGCCCGCCGCCGATGTTACAGTCATGGGCGGCTTTATTGGCGCGACAGAAGCCGGAGTTACTTCCACCCTCGGCCGCGGCGGTTCTGACTTTACCGCTTCCATCGCCGGTGCCGCGCTGCGTGCCACCGAAATCCAAATCTGGACCGACGTTGACGGCATGCTCACCGCCGATCCCCGCGTTTTTCCTGGCGGCCACCGGGTCAAGTCCATCTCCTTTGCCGAAGCCGCCGAACTCGCCTACTTCGGTGCCAAAGTTCTTCATCCTTCCACGGTTCTACCGGCCATGGAAAAAGGCATTCCCGTGGTCATTTTGAACTCGCGCCGCCCCGAACTCTCCGGCACGCGCATCGTCCGCGAAGCCGTCCCGTGCCGCAACGCCGTCAAATCCATCGCCTGCAAAACCAACATCACCCTCGTCAACATCACCTCCACTCGCATGTTGATGGCCCACGGCTTTCTCCGCCGCATCTTCGAAGTCTTTGACCGTTACGAGACCTCCGTCGACATGCTCGCCACCTCCGAAGTCAGCGTCTCGCTCACCATCGACACGTCCGCGCAACTGCCCGCCATCGTCAAAGAGCTCGAAGAGATCGCGCAAGTCACCGTCGAAAACGGCCAAGCCGTCGTCTGCCTCGTCGGCGAAAACATTCGCCACACCCCCGGCGTAGCGGCCCGCGTCTTCGCCGCGCTCCAGCCCATCAACGTCCGCATGATCTCGCAAGGCGCTTCCCGCATGAACATCAGCCTCGTCGTCGCCGGGCCTGACCTCCCGAAAGCGGTAGAATCGCTCCACGCGGAGTTCTTCCGCGAACTCGATCCTGCGGTCTTCGAATAACATGAATCTGGCACTCCTCGGCTACGGCAAAATGGGCAAAATGATCGATGGCCTCGCGCCTGAATACGGCTTCGCCGTCACCCATCGCCTCGACGAACATAACAATGTCAACCAATCGGCGATGACCGTCGATAATTTCAAAGATGTCAACGTCGCCATTGATTTTTCCACTCCCGAAGTCTGCCTCGCGAACATTCAGCGTTTAGCGTCACTCAAAATCAATACCGTCGTCGGCACCACCGGCTGGCTGAATCAAATGGACGACGTTAAGGCCATGGTCGCCGCCGCGCATACCGGCTTCGTCTGGAGCCCCAATTACTCCATCGGTGTCAATGTTTTCTTTCGCCTGATTCATGAAGCGGCGCGATTATTGGCTGACGAAAAAGAATATGGCGCATGGGCTTGGGAAATTCACCATCATACGAAGCTTGACTCGCCCTCCGGCACCTTACTCAAGTTAGTTAGCGAAATGCAGCAAGCTGGCTACCAACGCCCCATCGACGTAAGCTCCAACCGGGCCGGCGCGCATCCTGGCACCCACGAAATCGGCTTCGACTCGGCGGCCGACACTATTACGATCAAACACGCCGCCCGCAGCCGCGAAGGCTTCGCCCGCGGCGCTCTCAAAGCCGCCCAATGGATAGCCGGCAAACGCGGCTTCTACGAATTCAGAGAAACTCTATTCCCGAAGTAGTAGGACAGGCCTCCTGGCCTGTCCATTTTCACCTACCGTAGGGATGATTAACTAACATGAGGACCAAATATGTTTGAAGGTTGTGGTACCGCCCTAGTCACTCCGTTTACCGCCGATGGCTCGCTCGACGAGCTCACTCTCCGTAAACTCGTCCGCCGGCAAATTGACGCTGGCATCGATTTCCTGGTGCCCTGCGGCACCACCGGCGAAAGCCCCACGATTACCCTCGAAGAGCATCTCCGCGTCGTCAAGATCACCGTCGAAGAGGCAGCTGGCAAAACCCCCGTGCTCGCCGGTGCCGGCGGTTACTTCACCCGCGAAGTGATTGAGCTCGCCGAAGGCTGCGCCGCCATGGGCGCCGACGGACTTCTCTCCGTCACTCCCTATTACAACAAGCCCACGCAGGAAGGCCTATTTCAGCACTACCAAGCCTTAGCTCAAGCAGTGCCGCTGCCCATCATCGTCTATAGCGTCCAAGGCCGCACCGGTGTCAATGTCGAGCCTGGAACGCTCGCCCGCCTCGCCACCCTCAAGAACATCGTTGGCGTCAAAGAAGCCTCCGGAAATATCGCCCAAATGGCCAACGTCATTCACGAACTTCCCGCCTCTTTCAATGTTCTTTCCGGCGACGACTCCATCACCATCGCCCTGATGGGCTTGGGCGGCCACGGACTCATCTCGGTCGCCTCCAACGAAATTCCCGCCCAAATGACCGCCATCGTCCGTCATTGCCGCGAAGGTAACTATACCGCCGCCCGCCAGATTCAGCGTGACTATCTGCCTCTGATGAATGTCAATTTCATTGAGTCAAATCCCGGCCCCGTCAAATGCGCCATGGCGCTGATGGGCCTGTTACAACCGGTGTGGCGTTTGCCCATGGTCCCGCCCACTCCAGAAAGCGAATCGCGCATTCACGCCGTACTTACCCAATGCGGATTACTCAAGGAGCAAGCCCAGCATGCGAGCCGATAATCTCGCGCAAGCGATTGAAAAGCTTTTCGATACGCCGCCCGCCACTCCCACCGAGGCCGAGGCCCAACTCTTTCAAGACTTCAAACAAGCCCTCAACGCGGGCCTCATCCGCGCCGCTGAACCGGACGCCGCCACGCCCACCGGTTGGCGAGTAAATCCCTGGGTCAAGAAAGGCATTCTGGTAGGCTTCCGCATGGGGCAAATTGTCGATATGTCGGTCAACCCCGCGCGGCAGCCTTTCTTCGATAAAGCCACTTACCCCGTCCGGCACTTCACCGCGCAACACGGCGTCCGCATCGTCCCCGGCGGATCCAGCATTCGCGATGGTTGTTACATCGCTCGCGGAGTAACATGCATGCCGCCCATGTATATCAACGCCGGCGCTTGGGTCGACGAAGGCACCATGGTCGATTCCCATGCCTTAGTCGGCAGTTGCGCCCAAATCGGCCGGCGTTGTCATCTCTCAGCCGCCGCGCAAATCGGTGGCGTGCTGGAACCAGTTGGCGCGATGCCCGTCATCGTGGAAGACGATGTCCTGGTCGGCGGTAACTGCGGCGTCTATGAAGGGACGGTCGTCAAACAACGCGCCGTCCTCGGCTCGGGCGTCATCCTCAATCGCTCCACCCCCGTCTATGACTTAGTCACGGGAGAAATTCATGCCGCCACCGATGACACTCCCCTCATCATTCCGGCCAACGCCGTCGTCGTTTCCGGGGCCCGCCAAGTTACTCATGGGCGCGGCCTCGACTGGGGCATTAGTATCTATACGCCAGTGATTGTCAAATACCGTGACGAGCGCACCGGCACCAAAGTTCAACTCGAGGACTTACTCCGGTAATCAATGCGCGTCGGCCTCGATTTTGGCACTACCAATAGCTCGCTTGCATATTGGCACCCTTCCGAACTCGCACTTACCCGGTTTCGTACCCCCACGGGCGATACCGAAAGCTTCCGCTCGCTCCTCTATTTCGAGAAGCCCGCCGCCCAGGCCCGTCTGCGCGCCTACGCGGGGCCCGAAGCCATTGAGCAGTATCTTGAAGCCGAAACCAAGGGCCGGCTCATCCAGTCCCTCAAGTCGTTTCTTACCAGCCGCAGCCTGCGCAGTACCGAAATCTTCGGCCAGCAAGCCCTCATTGAAGACTTAATCGCGCGCATCGTGCGCCCCATGCGCGAAGAAGCCGAACGCCAATTCGGCCAACCTATCAAGGCCGTCCTGGCCGGCCGGCCCGTCCACTTTGTCGGCGCAGTTACTGAAGACGACAATCAATATGCCGTCAAACGTCTCCGCCTCGCGCTGGCCAAAGCCGGTTTCGAACAAATCGATTTTGAACTCGAGCCGGTCGCCGCCGCCTACCACTACGAAGGCACCCTCGATCACGAAGAGCTCATCGTCGTCGGCGACTTCGGCGGCGGCACCAGTGACTTTTCATTGCTCCGCGTCGGCGGCCCTCAAACCCACTTACTCGGCAACGAAGGCGTCGGCCTCGCCGGCGATGCTCTCGACGCCAAAATCGTCCGGCACGTCGTGTCGCCCGCCCTCGGCTCTGGCACGTCGTTGCGCTCCTTCGGCAAGATTCTGCCCGTGCCCACCTGGGTTTACGCCAAGCTCGAACGTTGGCACCATCTTGGTTTGCTGCGCAGCCGCGAAACGCTCCACCTGCTCGAAACCACCCGCAAACAGGCTATGGAAGGCGAACGCATTGAGGCGCTGCTGCACCTAATCAAAGAGGACCTCGGCTATCGCTTGCACCAGTCCGTGCAACGCGCCAAAGTCGACCTCTCCCGCACCCAAGCCACTGTTTTTCGCTATGCCGACGGTATCGCCGATATCGAAACCCGCATCACCCGTCGCGAATTCCAAAGCTGGATCGGCGAAGAGTTAGCGGCCATCGAAGGCTGCGTCGATCGTCTTTTGAAAAACTCGGGCGTGGCACCCCAGGAAGTTGACGCCGTCTTCCTCACCGGCGGCACGTCGTTCGTCCCCGCCGTTCAAGCCATCTTCGCCAGCCGCTTCGGCAAAAAGCGCATTCGCTCCGGCAACGAGTTCACTTCCGTCGCCCGCGGACTTGCCCTCCGCGCCGCCCAAACTCTTTAGCTGCTACGATGACGCCATGATGCGGCTCCTCATTCTGGCCCTGACGGCCTGCGCTCTCCATGCCCAATCCGCCGCTCCACCTTTCGCCGCCACCATCGCTCAATTCTCTGAGCCCAACGGCTTCTTCGACACCGACAACCTCATCTCCAATGAGAAATCCTTCCTCCACGTCATGGGACCGCTGAAACGGCAGGGCGTCACGGGCGGCATTTACATTGGCGTCGGCCCCGACCAGAACTTCTCTTACCTCGCCCAGATCCGCCCCACCGTCGCCTTCCTGATGGACATCCGCCGCGACAACCTATTGGGCCACCTGATGTTTCGCGCGCTCTTTGCCGCCGCCCGTAACCGCACCGAATACCTCTGCCTTCTACTCGGGCGCGTGCCACCCGTACCTGAGCCACCCGCTACCGGGCCCGAATCCTTCGACCGGCTCATCGCCTATCTTGACCAAACCCCCCAGAGTAACTTCGAAGCTGCGGCCGCCGAAATCGAAAAGCGCATCCTCACTTACGGCCTCGATTTGTCCAAAAGCGATCTCAAAGTCATCCGCCGCATTCATCAACGCTTTTCGAAGGCCGGCCTCGACCTTATATTCGAAACTCACGGCCGCCGCCAGCAAGACTATTATCCCCGTCTCCGCGACCTCATCCGCGGCCGCGATGCCGCTGGTAATTATGCCAGCTATCTCGCCACCGAAGAAAGCTATCAAGCCGTCAAGAAATTACAGGCCGAAGGCCGCATCATCCCCTTAGTCGGTAACCTCGCCGGCCCCCAAACCCTTCGCCGGATCGCCGCCTACGCCAAAGCCAATCAACTCACTCTTTCCGCCTTCTACGCTTCCAACGTCGAACAATATCTCTTCCGCGAAAGCAACGGCTATGAACGCTTCGTGAGTAACTTGGCTACCATTCCCCGCACTCCGAAAAGTGTCGTCATCCGCAGTTGCTTCGGACCCTACGCCCGCGGCATCGCCACTGGCGACAGTTACAGTGCCCAGCTGCTGCAATCGGTTGACCAACTCATCGCCGCCCAGTCCGGCGGCCAAATTACCAGCTTCATGGATGTTGTCCGATTGAGCCAGGTCGGACGCTAAGCGGATGTCCGTTCACCAAATTCGAAAATATTCCCAACCCCCGCCACCCCAACGGCTTGCGACCCCTAACCAGTCCCAGAACCAGCCTAAAACTTGCCTCTCCCTGCCATCCTATAATCATGCAGGCACGCGACAAACCCCGAAATTGGGTTCGTTTTGTAACCCCGATCAAACACCTGAAATTCGCTTCGTCAAACTCCCCCGGATTGCTATCCTGGAAGCTTGAGCATGCTGCGCGTTCGTTTTGCCCCTTCACCCACCGGTTACCTGCACATCGGCAGCGCCCGCACCTTCATTTTCAATTGGCTCTACGCCCGCCATAACGGCGGCACCGTTGTCCTGCGCCTGGACGATACCGACGTTGAGCGCAACACCCAAACCTCGGTCGACTCCATCTTCGATGGCCTTAATTGGCTTGATTTGGGCTGGGACGAATTCTATCGCCAGAGTGACCGGCTGGAGTTGCACGCCGCCGCCGCCTCGAAAATCTTGGCCAAAGGCGCGGCTTATCGCGACTTTACACCGGCGCGCGCTGAGGACGCCGAAGCCTCAGGTGGCTGGCTGTTCAACCCCGGCATGCGCGAACTGACGAGTGAAGAGAGCGACCGGCGCGCCAGCGATGGCGAACCTTTTGTCCTCCGCTTCCGCGTGCCTCGCGAAGAGAAACACGTCGTGGGGTTTATCGATGGCGTCTTCGGTAAGCAGACCAAGCTGGCCAAAGACATCGAGGACTTCGCCCTGTTGCGCTCGAACGGCATGCCGACTTATCACCTGGCCTCCTGCGCCGACGATGTCGACCTCAAGATCACCCAGATCATCCGCGGGCAGGACCATCTCACCAACACCTTCAAGCACGTTCTGATCTTCGAAGCCTTAGCCGCCGAGCCGCCGAAGTTCGCCCACCTGCCTTTGTTGATCGCGCCCGATGGAGCGAAACTTTCGAAGCGCAAGCACGGGCCCGTCGTCAGCGTTACCACTTACCGCGATGCCGGCTTTCTGCCGCATAGTTACGTCAATTTCTTGTGCTTACTGGGCTGGTCACCCAAGAATGACCGCGAACAGATGTCGCGCCAGGAGTTGATTGACGCTTTCAGCTTCGAAGGTGTCAACCGCTCAAATGCGGTAGTGAATTTCTCCGCTGAGTCACCGATCGATGCCAAGGCGCTTTGGCTGAATGGCCAGCATCTGCGCCGCATGCCGCTCGACGAGTTACTTCCGCTCATCCGTCCCTTATTGCCACCCCAGAATGATGAAGAGCGCTTCCGGCTGTCAGTGGATGCCTTGCGCCAGCGCTTTACGTCTTTGCTGGACTTTGCGGCGCGCGGCCGGGGCTATTTCTTCGATGACTTCGAAATTGACCCGGTGGCCCTGGATAAGTTGAATCAGCCCCAAGCGCGTGAGTTACTCGCGGTGTTAGGCGATCGGTTAGAAGCCAATCCTGAATTCTCCGAAGCGATCTGCGAGGCTGAGTTACGCAAAGTGGCCGAAGAACATGGCGTAAAGCCGGGATTGTTGATTAACGCCAGCCGGGCCGCATTGAGCGGCCAGGCGGTGGGTCCGTCGGCATTCATGGTGTTTGCGTGCATCGGACGTGAGCGCGTCATTGAGCGCTTGAAAAAGGTTAGAGCATGATGATTTTAGGAATTGGCGGCCTCGAAAACGATGCCGCCTGCGCCATTCTGCGCGACGGTGAGTTAGTGGGGGCGCTGGAAGAAGATAAGCTGCGCCATGGCCCTCCCGGACAACTGCCGGATGCGGCGATCGCTGGCTGTCTGCAACTCGCCGGAGCGAGTGCCAGCGAGATCGGCTGGATCGCCATCGCCAGGCCTTTCGATACGCAATTCCACATCGACTTACGCAGCCGCTTTCCTCGCGCCCGCATTGCTTTAGTGGAGCATCATCGGGCCCATGCGGCGTCGGCTTACTATTTATCCGGTTTCCACCACGCCACCGTACTCACCCTCGATCGCAAAGGCGACTCGCGCTGCGGCGCATTGTGGAACGGCACCGGCACCGCGTTAACTCTGAAGCAAGAAGCCATCTTCCCTGATTCGCTGGGCGAACTCTACAGCCGCGTCACCCGCTTACTCGGTTTCACGCCCAATGCTGACGAGCATAAGGTGCAATGGATGTCCGCCGCAGGTGTCCCTCGCTTTCGCGACGTATTGGCGGGGATGATTGAATCGAGCGATGGCACCTGGGCGCGGCTCGATCTTACCAGGCTCGATCAACTCGCCGGTAGCGAACCCCAAGATATCGCCGCCTCCTTGCAACGCGTCGTTGAAGAAACCGTGATCCGGCTGGCGGGTAAAGGGGAAAACCTATGTCTTGCCGGCGGCCTTTTTCAAAACGCCATGTTAGTCGCCGCGCTTGAGAATTGCGGCAACTGGAAGCGCGTCTTCGTCCAACCGGCGGCTGGCAATGCGGGTACGGCACTGGGCGCGGCCGCCCACGCATGGCATGAGGTCTTGCGCGAATCACGCCCGATTGCCTTCCCCACCATGGCCCTGGGCCTCAGTTACTCCGCCGAAGAAATTAAGAAAATCGTGGAGAATTGTAAGCTCGATTTTCGCTTACTCGGCACCACCAACGAGATGATCGCGAGCGTGGTGAGCCAGTTAGCCGAGAATAAGATCGTCGCCTGGATGCAGGGCCGCATGGAGTTCGGGCCCCGCGCCTTGGGTTACCGCAGCATTCTGGCCTCGCCGGCCGATCCGTACGCCAGCGAAAATCTAAACCTCTACATCAAGCACCGCGAGTTATTCCGCAAGTTCGCCGCCTCAGTGCCAGCCGAGTTAGCGGGCGAGTACTTTGAAGTAGGAGAAAACGCCAGCCACTTGGCGACGATGAGCCGCGTGAAGCCGGCTTACCGGGAACAATTCGCCAGCGCCTTACTGGGCGACGGCTGGATCCGCCTGCACGCGGTAAGTGAGGTGGAGAATCCTCTGTATCATCGCTTGCTACTCGAAGCCGGACGCAGTTCGGGGTTACCCGTCCTCTACAACACCTCGTTCAACCTTTTCGGAGACCCCATCGTCTGCAGCCCTCGCGACGCTGTCCGCAGCTTCTATTCGAGCGGCATCGACTCCATGGTCATCGGTAACTTCCTGTTGGAGAAGTAAGCCGGAAATTACAGCGCCTGGCCCCGATAGCTTTCCAGCCGCGCGATACGTTCCGCTGTGGGCGGGTGCGTCGAGAAGAGCTTCGAGAACCAGGCGCTGGCCATCGGCGGAATGATGTACATGTGCGACATGGCGGGCGTCGACGATTCCATCGGAATGCGCTTTGACCATGTTTCAAGCTTGCCCAGCCCGGAGATAAGACCTTCCGGTGTGCCGGTATATTTAGCCGCCGAATAGTCCGCGCTGAACTCGCGGGTGCGCGAGATCGCCATCTGGATAACGCCCGCCGCCAACGGTGCCAGGATCATCATGGCGAGGGCGCCGACCATACCGCCGCCGCCTGAGTCTTCATCATCGCTGCGGCGGCCAGGGCCCATGAACATCAGCATGTGGCCCATGTACGAGATGGCCGCCGCGATGGTGGCGGCGATGGAGCCGGTCAAAATATCGCGATTCTTCACGTGGCCCAGTTCGTGGGCGATCACCGCTTCCACTTCGCGGTCACTCATCAAGTCGAGCAATCCGGCGGAGATGGCCACTGAGGCGTGCGAGGGATTGCGGCCCGTGGCGAAGGCGTTCGGCGAAGCCTCCGGCAAAACCCACAGCTTCGGCATCGGGATCCCCATGCGCTCACACAACCGCGCCGTCATCGGGCCAATGCGGGTGAAAATCGCCGGATTTTCAGTCTCGCTCACGCGCACGGCACCGCTGGAGGATAGCGCCATTTTCTCCGAAAAAAAGTAACTGAAGAAATTCATGCCGACGGCCAACACCAGGGCGATCAGCATGCCTTGTTGCCCGCCCGCCAAGCGCCCAACAAGGATTAACATTCCGCTCAGCGAGCCAAGTAAAAGTGCCGTTTTTAGTGCGTTCATAGGTTCCCTGCCTAGTATGACGGATTCTTCATGAGCCGGGTTCCGGTTTGTAAGGTTAGCCCGACCCCGCACCCAGGCTTTTTGCTGATGGGCATTCTAGACCAACTGGGCTACACTCATCTAAGAATGCAGTACTGGCGGGCGGGCATGAGCGAAGCTTTTGGGATGGGTTCAGCCTTTGTGATGCTGAATTTGCCGCTGTCCATCGTCTACCTGTACTATCCTGAGTCCCGCCATTGGTCGTTGATGGCGGTGCTGGCGATTCCCGGCTTGATCCTGCCAACTCTCTGCTCGGTTACCCGGCTGTTCCGGCTGGAAGCGGGCATCGGAGTGATGGGGGCGAGTTGTCTATTGGGCGGAACTTTGGCCGCCGCTGGAAACCATATGTCGTTGATGGCGTTAGCCAACCTGGGCATTTTTCTGGGTGACCGCACGGGTTTCACTCGCCTGCCAGCCCCCTTGCAAGCCGACCTCAGCTTCTGGAAAAAGCACTTCGCCGAGACGCCGGGCTACTGGGTACCGAACGCCACCGACATCTTCAATCTGGTGCTGATGTTCGGCTTAGTCGCCGCCCTCACCGCCGGATGGCTGCTCACACGCCAATGGTTCCGCCTAGCCAACGCCGCCACCCGGTAAATTCTCAGCCACCACCTACAAGGCCCAACCTTAGCTGGAAGATGGCGGGAATTGAGCGGCTACAAGTCCATTATCGTTTGCCGGTGTGAGAGAATTTGGCTAAGTACTTGATTGTATTGCGGAAGATCGATGTGAATGGTTCTGGGATGAGAACGGTTTTGACACCAATCTCCCGGGCAGATCTGAACAAAGACGTAGAAATCTGAATGATCTCAGAATGTCGACGAGAGCGAGCCTGCGATTGTGGTCGACAACGGTTCTCGAGAGAATTGGAGGCGAGCACCGATATCTCCCTTAAGGGAGAGGCAGAAAGGTGATCCTTGAACTTCGTGACAGAAGCCCCTAAATCCTTACGAATGATGTCGTAAGTGCAACGCGACAGGTGCCCCGCGACGAAGTTCCGGACATGCCGGATAGGATTGTGGCGGCAACGGCGGTGTACTTCGGCGTTCCGGTCATCAGTAAAGATGGGCGCATTGAGGGCTCATCGGTACAGTCTGATATGGCAGACCCTTACGCTCCGCCTGCTTCCTCGCTAAAGCCAAATCCGCCGGCGGAATCCGCACCTTAATACCGAAAAATTCGTTACGGATCATTTACATTACCGAAGATGAAGCGAAAGCGGAATCTAAGGCGATGGCGGAAGCTTTTCTTGAAGAACAATTGGAAGAAATTCAGTGGACGTAAGAAGGTAGCGCGAAGCTTCAACCGGAACTCCGATTCTAAACTTTTAAAATCGCTAACGCTTTTCCTTTCTCGCGAGAACAACTGGTTGATTCAATTTATAACCATTTCGGAGTCGTCCGCGAGGGGTAAGGGGTAGCCTGTCCTCAGCGTCCTCAGCGTCCTCAGCCCAGTCCTAAGCCCCAGCCCCCCGCCTCACCACAGCACCCGGACCGCGTACTTCGCAATCTCCGGATCCGGCGTAAGAATCGTCATCCCATGCACAATAGCTTGCGCGATCAACAGGCGGTCGAATGGATCCCCATGAATCCTGGGGAGGCGGCCAGCTAACAGGGCACTATCTTCGTCGATATCCAGCGATCCAATTCGGCTACTATCTCTCATCGCAGGCACAAATAGATCCGGACGTTCTGGAATTGGCAGCCGGCCTGCGGCATACTTGATTGCGATTTCCGATGCCGAAGCCGCGCTCAGGTAGCGCTCACTTCGTTCGTCCAGGAACGCGGTCGCAGCCGTCTTGCTCAACTGAGGCGAATCGAGAGTAATCCAGAGAAAAGTGCAAGTATCGAGGAGAAGTCTCACTCGCAGTTGAACGCCTTCAGCAGGTCGTCCGGCAAGGGATCGAAGAACGAATCAGGAATGATGAACTTGCCTTTGGCCACGCCAAGGCGTGGCTTCCCGACCGGCTTCTTCGAAATCGCCCGCAACTCCGCCACCGGTTCATTCCGGTTGCACAGCAGCAGCGTCTCGCCTGGTGCGAGTTCCGCGACGTAGCGAGACAGGTGGGTTTTCGCTTCGTGCATATTGACGCGTTTCATCATTTCATTGTAAACTAGGAAGTGAACTAAGTCAATCGTTCGCTGGTAAGACGCGGCGCTATTTCGGGCTGTCTTCCTTGATGTTCGCCTCGTCATGCTCCGACCCCAGCCTCCCCAAAGTGAGGGGAACGCGAGGGAGCAAATTTATCCCTTGCGGGTACTCTACCGATCCCTAACCCAACAAAACAAGACTTTTCCCAGCCGCCTGCCTATCAAAGGAACTGAATGGCTTTCGTCTTGCTATACTCGCGGTCTCGTCGCAGGCTGCCGATGGGGAGCGTTTGCGCCGGCTTAATGGCCGGAGGACCCGGCGGCAGCGGTCGCAACCGCACCTGAAACTTGATCTCCAGTTTCTCGACAAAGCCTAGCTCGCCCGGGCGGACACTCCGTGTGCGTCGCTCGCTGTAGCGGCTCTAACTCGAGCCATTCCGGCATCACGGCGGCAAGGCCGCAGTGTGCCGCGGCCGAAGGCGAAAGAGTAAGGCGAAAGAGTGACTGGCACTGGAAATTCTAGCACTGGAAATTCTGGAAATTGTGCGGGGGCGGTCAGCGATGATCGTCCCTACCGCGACCTTTTTCGTTCAGGGCGGACCCTCGTCCGAGCTTGACCTAAAATTGACAACTCGCTGACAAATATCGGACGACTTCGACGGGTGAATTGCCGTACGATGCAGGAGATGACGCAGAAAGAGGCATGCCGCTTGCGGCTGACGGCGGTCCGGCACACGCGATCGGGCAGAGGCGAGGCGACTAGAGTCCGGTCATCCTGGTTTCTCGAGCGCGATTCGGGTTTCGCAGCGCGCAACCAGTTCACGAAGCTGATTTGTCCGGTTAGTTTTACGTCCAACAAAATGGGAACCAAATTGATATGAACTCCAACTTTAGACCACGTATGATTGCCTTCACGGCAGCGCTTGCCTTAACCGCCGGCGCGTGCCTCTATCTCTATACTCCGGAGGGTGCCCGCGCGCAGGACAACCTAACGCCCGGCATGCTCTTTGGGCCTTTGTGGGTCGGAGAAGGCCAGCACATCGAGCTTTGTGCCGCCAACTTGGGCGAAGGCGACATCAAAGCGATTGTCCACTTTCGCAACACCACCACGGGAGAGGTGACGAATAACGAAGAAGTTACTCTCAATCAAGGGGGCGGCGGGTGCGCTTATTACACGGGCCAAGGCCGCGTGGTCGGCTTGGCTCGCGGCGATGGCCGGGCGTCAGATTGGGTGAGCCCTTCGAACGCTCTGATCTCGACGATGTCGGTGGTCGACGGAAATGGAAAGTCCCTGGCCGCCGTGCTGGGCAATGCAAAGCTTTGGCTCCGCGGGCTATAAGCCGGCGGGCCTGGCTGGCGGCGGCAATGCCGGCCACGCCGCCGCCCCTCTTCGAGGAGATACCGGCAGCCAAGTCCGGCATTCATTGGCGGCATGAGAACGCCCATTCGCCACGCCGGTACTTACCGGAATCGCTCGGCCCGGGCGTCGCGTTCGTTGACTACGATAACGACGGTTGGCCAGATATCTTCCTGGTCAACAGCGGCCCGGCCGATTTTTACCGGCCCCGTGAGAGGCTGCGTCATGCCTTGTATCACAACAACCGTGACGGAACATTTACCGATGTCACCGCGAAGGCCGGCATCGCTCCAACGTCGTCTTTCGGGATGGGAGTCGCTGCGGGCGACTTCAATAACGATGGCTTCCCTGGCCTTTTCGTCACGGCCTATGGGCGGTCAATTCTTTACCGGAATAACGGCAACGGCACTTTCACCGATATCACGGCGCGCGCGGGCATTGAAGCGCCGCCCTGGTCCACGAGCGCTTTGTGGTTCGACTATAACGGCGATGGCCTGCTCGACCTGTTCGTTTGCGGCTTTGTGCAATATACGGAAAAGGACCAGGCGCGATGCATTGCCGAGCGGGGCGGCCGGCCCGGCTACTGCATGCCGCGGATCTTTAGCCCCGGTGCCTGCCGCCTTTACCGGAACAACGGTAACGGTACCTTCACCGACGTTAGCCGCGAAGCCGGCATCGCCGCCCGGCCCGCAAAGGCGCTGGGAGCCGTCACCACCGACTTTAATAACGATGGCCTGCTCGACCTCTTTGTCGCCAATGACACACTGGAGAACTTTCTATTTGTCCGGCGCGGCGCGGGATTTGAGGACCAGGCTTTCGGAGCGATGGTGGCGCTAAGCGAAGCCGGCTGGCCGCGCTCCGGCATGGGCGTTGACTCCGCCGACATCGACGGCGATGGTTGGCAGGACCTGTTCGTCTCGAATATCGACAAGGAGCGATTCTCGCTCTATCGCAATACCCGGCATGGCGTCTTCGATGACCTCTCGTTTGCCGGCGAAATCGGGCGCGCGACTTACAACATGAGCGGATGGGGCTGTAAGTTCTTCGACGCCGATAACGATGGCGAACTCGACTTATTGCTGGCCAATGGCCATCCGGACGACTTGGTTGCGGAGCGCAACCCCAGAGTCACCTGGGCCGAGCCGATGCTCTTCTTTCAGCCCGGCGGCGGCATGCTCCGCAATAAGAGCGCCAGCGCGGGTCCGGTATTTGAACGATCACTTGCCGCGCGCGGCCTGGCAGCCGGCGACTACAACAATGACGGCCGGCTGGATTTTGTGGTGGGCGTGAATGGTGCCGCACCGCTACTCCTCAAAAATAACGCGGGGGCTGGCAATTACTGGGCCGGAATCAAACTCAAAGGGACCACCGCCAACCGCGACGGGATTGGAGCAATGATTACGTGGAGCGCGGGAGGGAAACGGCACTCGCGGCTCAAGACGTCGGGAGGCAGTTATCTATCGAGCCACGATCAACGCGAAATTCTCGGGCTCGGGCAGAGTTCAACGTGCGATTGGGTTCAAATTCGCTGGCCCTTGCCTTCACGGCGCACGGAGCGCTTCGAGGGGATTGCGGCGAACCTCTACACGGTGCTGGAGGAAGGCCACGGCCGGCCAGGCTAGACGTTGAGCGTAGGGAATTGAAACGAGAGGAGGCAAGCGACCGTCCTAGAATCTAGTTATGCGACTCGTCTCCGTTCTCCTCGTGTTGAGCAGCGTTGTTTTCGGCCAGACCCGGAATTCCGGGATGCGGGGCGAAGGGGGGTATTTGCGGTATGCCGTGGTGTTGACGGATGAGCCGGTGGCGGTTTCGCATCCGGGGCGGATGGCCATGGCGAGCGGTGCGGCGGCAGGGTCGCGGACGAGGTTGGTTGCTTCGCAGAAAGCGCTTTCGGCACAGATTGTGCGGTTGGGCGGCAAGGTGATGGGCGGCGACCAGGATTTGGTGAACGCGGTGTTTGTGCTGGCGACGCCGGCCGGGGCGGAGGCGATGCGTAGCTTGCCCGGCGTGAGCCGCGTGGAGCGGCTGCGGCCCATGAAGATGCTGGCGAACCGGGCGCTGGACCTGGTGAATACGCGGGCTGGCTGGGCGCGCATCAGCGGTGGCGAGGGCCAGGCGGGGGCGGGGGTGCGCATTGGCATTCTCGATACCGGCATCGATCAACTGCACCCCTCGTTTCAGGATGCGTCACTCGCCGCGCCGCCCGGATTTCCTCAATGCGGGCCGGCGGAAGTTGGCGACTGCGCGCAGTGGACCAATAACAAAGTGATCGTGGCGCGCAGCTATGTGAACCTGTTGAGTGCTCAGTTCGGCACCAGCGCGGGTGCCACGCGGCCGGACGATGTTACTCCGCGTGACCGGGTGGGCCATGGAACGATGGCGGCCATGCTGGCGGCCGGTGTGCGGACCACTTCCTCGGGAGTAACTCTGACCGGTGTTGCGCCCAAGGCCTATCTCGGGAGTTACAAAATATTTGGCTCGCCAGGAATTAATGAAGGCACTTACACGAACGTGATCATCGCGGCGTTGAACGATGCGCGCCGGGATGGCATGGATATTGTCACGTTGAGTTTGGGTTCGCCGGCGGCCTATCCGGCGCTGGAACGGGTTTGCGGAGCGAACCGGAACTTAGCGTGCGACCTCCAGGCTGAGGCCGTCCACAATGCGACGCTGAGCAGTGCGGCTTCGCCGGGTATGACCGTGGTGGTGGCGGCAGGGAATGACGGCGATGTGAGTTTCAATTATCCGGCGCTGGGGACAATTGAGTCGCCCGCGACCGCTCCGGGAGCCATTGCGGTGGGGGCCAGCACCAATAGCCATGTCTGGTTTCAGACGTTGACGGTGAATGGGCTGGCGGGTTCGCCGGTGAATATGCGATTGGGGAATGGCCCGCAGTTAACTGCGCCGTTGACTGCGCCGATCCGCGATGCGGCACCGCTGGATGACGATCGTACCGGCCAGGTGTGCCGTCCGCTGCCGAATGGTTCGCTGGCGGGGGCGATGGCGGTGATCAAGCGCGGGGGGTGCCCCTTTGACGTGAAGGTGAATTTCGCAGCGGCGGCGGGGGCGGTGGCGGTAATTCTGGAACAGACTGATGGACAGCAGTTTGTGTTCCGGGCGACGGGGCTTGGGGGCACGTCGATTCCGCTGGCGTTTATCGGGAGTACGGCAGGCAAGGGCTTACGAGGTTATTTGGCGGCAAATCCGGATCGCGCCGGCACGCTAGATCCGGCGTTTCGTGAAGTAACCGCTGTGGCCGATGAAATTGCCATATTGTCGTCACAGGGCCCATCGATTGGCAATGGCGGCGACAACAAAGACACCGATTTCCTGATCAAGCCCGAGTTAGTCGCGCCCGGGACTGACTTACTCATGGCGACGCAGAAGTATGACCCCAATAGCGCGCTGTACGATCCGTCAGGCTTTCAGGTGGCGCAGGGAACGAGTTTTTCCGGGCCGCTGGTGGCGGGCGCGGCTGCATTGGTGAAGCAGCGTAACTCGAACTTTACGCCGCAGCAGGTAAAGTCAGCGTTAGTGAATTCAAGCGATAGCGTCTTATTCGATTATACGAACGATAACAAGCGGACCAATGCCAGGGTGACTGCGGCCGGGGCGGGTAAGTTGAATGTGGGCAATGCGCTCAATGTGAACATGACGGTGGAACCGGCCACATTACCGTTTGGGGTGGTGAAGGGCGGAGCAACGCTCACCCGCGGCTTAGTGCTGCGTAACGCGACGAATGGCCCGTTGACTTTGAATGTGGAAGTGATGACAGCAGAGACCAGTACGATGACGGTGGCCGCGTTGGTGAACGGCGCGGTGGTGTCGTCAATTACGATGAGCCCCGCCGGGTCGACGCAGTTGACGATGCGCCTGTCGGGCGCCCAGCCGGCGGCGGGATCTTACTCGGGCTTTGTCAAGATCACGCAACAAAATTCGACTTCGACGCCCTTACGCATCCCTTACTTGTTTCTGGTGGGCGATGGCGTGCCGTATAACATCTTGCCTTTGGGGGGCGATGGGTTTCTGCGGCTTCCGGCAATTAGTAATCCGCTGTGCGGCGACGGCGTGAATGCGGATCGGTCCCATTGCGCCGATTTTATTTTCAAGGTGCTTGACCAGTTTGGCGTACCGGTATTCAACGCGAATATTACGCGGCGGATAACGGAGGGCAATGCAGCGATCACGTTCGCCAACGAGCGCACCGATTCTTATGGTGTGGCGGAAGGCACGGTGGCTTTGAATGGCCTGGGTCCGGCGGCATTTGAGGTGCAGGTGGGCAATGTGAAGTACGAGTTCGCCGGGACGGCACGGGCTCGTCTGGTGGCTTCGTTGGCGGGCGTGGCGAACACGGCCAGCGGGCAGGGGGCGGGCACCGAAGGCTTTGCGCCGGGCAGCTATATTTCCATCTACGGCACGGCGTTGAGTGACGTATTGAAAGTCTCTTCGACGCCTTATCTGCCGATCTCGCTGGCCGGGGTGAGCGTCAGTTTCGATAGCCCGGATAACAGGATCAGCGTGCCTGGCCGGCTGTCGTTTGTGAGCGCGGGCCAAGTGAATGTGCAGATTCCGTGGGAGGTGCAAGGGCTGACGGCAGTGTCGATGAAGGTGTCGTTGGGCGACTTGCAGACGAGCGTGATTGAGTTGCCGATCCGGAATCAGGCACCCGCGTATTTTGAATATACGGAAGCGTCGGGTCAACGGTCAGCCGCGGCACTGGATCTCAATTTCCGCGTGGTTGGGGCCAACAATCCGGCGCGGCCCGGTGCAGCGATTCAGTTCTACTTAAATGGCTTGGGCGCGGTGGATAACCGGCCCGCTTCAGGAGAAGTCTCGCCTTCGCAACCTTTGGCGATGACGCGGGTTATACCGGTAGTGACAGTGGGCGGCCGTCCCGCGCAGGTGATCTTCTCCGGTCTGGCTCCAGGCAATGTCGGCCTCTACCAGGTGAACGTGATCATACCGGCGGATGCACCCACGGGCCGCCAGCCAGTGACTTGTACTGTGAACGGCGTGGCCGCGCCTAGTACTTTCGTTACTGTACAGTAAAGTTTTCTTGAACTGTACTCAGGTGATGGGCGGTCAATCGTCCAAATGGTCTAAGGGACTTACTAACTTGAATGGTCTTTTACTAAATACGCGGTGGGTGAATGACGTGGTGAGACAGGCCAGGGGTCTCGCCCCACTCGCGTTGCTGGTGCTTGTTGCGTCAATGGCCATGGGGCAAACGATTGTGCCCGGACGCTTTATTGTGGAAATGGAAGAAACGGCGAAAGGCACTCAGCGGGCAGCGGTGACGGCGCGGGAGATGGGGGCCGAGGTAATCGGGCAAAGCGCCCACGCGGTGATTGTGCGCGGTGGCGATGCGAGCCAGTTGCGGCAGGTGCCGGGCGTGAAGGCGGTGTATCCCGTGATTCAGGGCATCTTTCTACTGGACCGGGCGCTCAACCGTTCGCGCATTCCGCAGGTTTGGAATATGGCCGGGGGACCGGCCAATGGTGGCCGCGGCGTGCGGATTGCCATTATGGATTCCGGCATTGAAGCCAGTCACCCTGCCTTTCAAACGACTGACTTGCCAATCCCCACGGGCTTCCCGAAAGTGCGGGCCGAGATTGACCGTCCACTTACGGGAAACAAGATCATCGTGATGCGGAATTATCAGGATTTGCAGGGCGTGCGCGCCGCCTCCGGCGTGGATCAGGATGGCCACGGGACATCGACAGCGGGCACGGCAGCGGGCGTGGCGCAGACGACGCCGCGCGGCGTAATTTCAGGCGCGGCACCTGCGGCGCAACTCGGCATTTACAAGATCGGGCCGGCGGCGAACGGAAACTACTTCACAAGCGACGCTTTGGTGATGGCGATCGACGACGCGATTGCCGATGGCATGGACGTGATCAGCATGAGCATTGGCTTTGCCTATTCTTCGCCGACGGGGCTATCGCCGATCACCGCAGCCATTGAACGGGCAGAGCGGGCCGGGATCATTGTCATTGGGTCGGCTGGTAACTCCGGGCCAGACCCGAATACGATTGGCGCGGTCTCCACGACTTCGGCGATGTTACAGATCGGCGCGGTTTGGAACGACCGCATTTTTGCCTCGAACGCGCGCGTGGAAGGCGCGGACCCCTTGATTGGCTCGGCCGGCGATAAGTCAATCGACGCGGACCCGGTGAGTGGGATGTTACTCGATACGGCCACGCTCAACAACGCCGATGGCTGCGGCACTTATCAAAAAGACGCGCTGGCGGGGCGCATCGCGTTTATCGTTCGCGGGACTTGTATGTTCGAGGACAAGCTGAACCGGGCCGCAGCGGCAGGGGCGATTGGGGCTCTGCTCTACAATCATTTGGAAGGTCAACCGGCATTAAAAATGTCGATGCAATCGGCGACATTACCCGGATTCATGTTGGGTAATGTGGAAGGGTTAGCTCTGAAGGCGCGGCTGCGGGAAGCGGGCACTTTACAAGCCACGCTGGAATTCCGGAGCGGTGCGGTGCCGGTGGATGGCAATCGGGTATCGTCGTTTTCCGCACGGGGCCCGGCGGCCGATTTGATGATCCGGCCCGATGTTTCGGCGGTCGGGCAGGACGTTTATTTGCCGACGCAGAGTAAGTTCCCGGCGGCGGAGATTTACTCAGCCAACGGTTATACAACGCTGGACGGCACGAGTTTTTCAGCACCCATCACGGCGGGCGCGGCGGCGACTCTCAAGTCGTGGCGGCCCGGGTTGACGGCGGCGCAATACCGCAGTTTGTTAGTCAATACGGCGGCGGTGATTGAGCGAGGCGGGCAGGTGGTGCGGCCGCAGCAATCGGGTGCCGGATTGTTGAATCTGGAAGCGGCGGCGTTGGCCACGACGACGGCGAATCCGGTCTCACTAACGTTCTCAGCGTCATTGGGTACGGTGGACGCGACGCGCATTTTAACTTTTGACAACTTATCGAATGAAGCGGACCGGCTGACCTTGACGCTGGAAGCGTTGGACGGTAACTCATTGCCAAAGACCGTACCTTCGGTGAATCTGGCGGCGAATGGCCGCGCGGCGGTGAACGTAACTTGGAGCGCGTCTGGCTTAGCGGCGGGACCCTACCAGGGCTGGCTGGTGGCGCGGAGTGAACGCACCGGGCAAGCGATCCGGGTGCCCTACTGGCATGGCGTGGGCAGCGATATCCCGGCCGCCGTCACTCCGCTACTCGCGGCGACCAGTGCGCGGGCGGGAACACGGCTGCAATTTGTCGTGCAGGTGACCGATTCAGCAGGCCTGCTGACCGGAGGGGTGACGCCCACGGTGACGGCTGTCGTCCGCAACGGGATTGTGGGGCGCGTGACCTCGGTGGTGCGCCAGGACACGGGCACTTGGGTGGTGACGGTGGTTCTAGGGGCCACAGTGGGGACGAATTCGTTCGACGTGCAGGCCGGCGATCTGCGCACGACGGTGCTGTTAGCTGGTGAATGAGCTAACAACCCTACTTACCGCGAAAGCGAAAGGTTAAACCGGCGGTGACTGTCAGAGGATAGCCGGGTGTCGCATGAATTCCCCAAGCCGACGGTACGCCCGGGGCCGGACGCGACTGGATGTAGTTCTGCGTTTCGTAATAGAGGCGGTTGGCCACGTTGTCGATTGAAAAGTTAAACTCGAGGCCCTTGCGGATTTGCCGGGCGAGACTTAGATCAATGACTGTATTTCCAGATGCGACGGCGAAATCGCCGCCGTCGCCATTCAGCCGGTAATGGTTAATGGACCGCATTCGGGCTGAGCCACTCCAACCGCGCCAGCGGGAGAGAGTCAGTCCGGCATCCATGACGAAGTGCGGAGCACGGTCAATCTGTTCGCGGGGGTTAGTCTCGCGGTAGTAGGCATTGAGCACTTTGGTTAAGCCGCCGTGGAGGGTGAGATACCGGGTAACTTGGATGGAGGTCTTCGCTTCAAAGCCATTGGAGCGGCTGGGGCCGTTGAATTCCAGCGAGCCATCGTCAGGGACGTAGACCAATTCGTTCGAGCGGTTGATTTGGAAATAGTCAGCGGAGATCGCGACACGTCCCCAGCGTTGCGAAAGTCCGGCCTGGTAGAAGTCAGTATTGGCGACGCGCTGACCGCCGGGCTGTTGGATGATGCTGCGGGCATCGAGTGACGTAATGCCCCGGCCATAATTGAAGTGCAGCGTAAAAGGAGTGGCGCGGAAGGGTGTGTAAGCGGCATTGAACTTTGGCTGCCAGCGGCCGGCCGTATCGGTGCCGCTATTTTCGGGCGTCACGCGGTCTCGCACATCGAAATGAAATATGTCATAACGTACGCCGCCCGAAAGCTGTAACTTACCTTTCAGAAGAGTCATTGCATCCTGCACATATCCGGCACCATTGGATATTTGGGCATTGGCCCGCGTGGTAACGCCGGTAGGTGTGCGCCCGATCCGCGGGTAGAGTCCGACGTTGATCTGGCTGGCATGAAAGTTTGCTCCGGCGGTGAGTAACCCATGTAACCCGCCGATTTCATAGGGCCGAAGATACTGGGCATTCGACCCTTGCTGAAGCCGTGAGTCATGCTGCTGGATGGCATCGCCTTGAGGACTGTTCAAGAAAAATGTAAAATTTGAATATAAGTCAAACAGCGAGCGGCTCACGAAGCCATCCACTTTCCACACGGTGCCGGATTTCGTCTCCTGGCGGTAATAGCCACTGACAATTCCAGAGCCGACGCGGCCACCATCACCGGGGTCCAGAAAGCCGTATGGGTTAAGCCGTCCGGCGGCGGCTTCGCTGAGCGGGATCTGGCCTGAAGAATTGAAATTATTGCGGCCGGCGTTCATCTTGATGCTGTAACTGCGTAACTTCGCCAGCCGGCGAGTGAAGTTACCGGTAAAATTATCGCGGCGGTAGTCGAGCGGCTTCAGGAAGGGGCCGTCGGAGTGTGAGCCTTCGTAAGCGAGGAAGGCGTCGGCATTTTTGAGGTCCGGGCTGAATGCCAGGAAGCCGCGTTGAGTGTTGAAGGAGCCACCCTGGATGCGCGCCGTCCACTGATCGGGCAAGGACTCGCGGAGGCGGATGTGGACCACACCGAGTCCGCTGAAGTCGCCGTATTCGGCGCTGAAGGGGCCGTTGATGATATTCGCTTCCTGCACCAGTTCGGGCGACAGCGACTTCAACGAACCTAGATAGCCCTGCCCATGCCCCTGCGTCGCTTGGTTCTGCTGGACGTTGTCTACGAGTACCTTGAGGCCGCCATTGACACCGCCATGGTCCAGGTTAAATCCGAAGCGCCGGATCTCGATCGACTTCCCGCCGCCTTCATGCTGGCCGGCGTTGATGCCGGCCGCGAGCTGGTGAAAAATCTGATCGTCGCGGGAGAAAAGCGTGTCTTTAAAGGCGGCTTGGTTGCGGCGGTCCACGGAGGGTTCGAGCACGGTGTCGGTAATCACGACAGTCGTGTGTACCTTGGGGAGGTCGATGGGGTCCTGCGCCGCAGCGGGGGCGACGAGGAATAAGGTGAGTAGCACGGGCCGCATATTCGTACTACAGGTTACGTTAACGAAGCGGGATCGGATTTGCCACCGCTTATAAAATCGTCTTAGTCGTCCTCGTCGTCTTCCGGCGATTCAGCGGGAGCACTCCCATTGCGCAATGCTGCCAGCCGATTGTGCAAAGTCCGCACGCTGATTTCGAGCAGACTGGCCGCGCGCTTGCGGTTTTGATTGACGTGCTTCAACGTCAATTGGATATACGCATCTTCCACTTTGCTGAGCGGTTCGCCGGCACCGAAGGCGATCATCCCTTCCGGCGCAACCGGATCGGCACTGGCTCCCGTTACCGGCCCGGTCACCGGTCCGGGCCACGGCATGTCTGGCATCTTCGACTCCGAATCAATCAAAAGATGGCGCACCTGAATCGGCCCATCCCAGGCCAGAATCACGGCGCGTTCCATCACGTTCCGCAGTTCGCGAATATTGCCGGGCCATTGGTGAGCTTCCAAGCGGCTCATCACGGCGGGTTCGATGCGCGAAACCGTCGCGCCGTGCTTCCGGTTCAGCGAGACCAGCATTGAGGCGGCAATGGCGGCAAGATCTTCCTTGCGGTCCCGTAGCGGCGACAGCTCAATGTGAAACACGTTGATCCGGTAGAACAAGTCTTCGCGGAGGTACTTAGCGCGCAGCGCCGCGTCGAGGGGACGATTGGTGGCCGCCACGATCCGCGTATCCACCTCAATCTCCGCCCGGCCACCCAACCGCCGCACTTGCCGTTCCTCCAGCACGCGCAGCAGTTTTGACTGCGTACTCAGCGGCATTTCCCCGATTTCGTCCAGAAAAAGAGTACCGCCGTGCGCTTGTTCAAAACAGCCCGGACGCCGGTCCATCGCGCCGGTGAAAGCGCCTTTTTCGTGCCCAAATAGCTCGCTCTCAATCAAGCTTTCGGGCAGCGCGGCGCAGTTGATGGCCACAAAAGGCTGGTTCCGGCGGGGGCTCAACTTATGAATCTCGCGCGCCACCAATTCCTTACCCGTGCCGCTCTCGCCACTGATCATCACCGAAGCAGTGCTGGGCGCCACTTGGCGGATGAGGTAAAAGACCTGTTGCATCGCTTTGGACGTGCCGACCATCTCGCCCAAAACGCCCCGGTTCGCCAAGTCGCGCTTCAGCACTTGGGTTTCGACATCCAGGCGCCGGTGGCTCACCGCCCGTTCCAGCAAAGCCTTCAGGGCACTGGTTTTAACCGGTTTTTCCAGGAACCAGTAGGCGCGCAAATCGTGAACGGTGGATAAGGCTTTGTCCAAGCTGCCGAAGCCCGTCAGGACGATCGCCGGCCGTTCATCGCCGCCCGACCGCAGCGTCTGCAGGAATTCGATGCCGTCCATGCGCGGCATCACCAGATCGGTGACGATCACGTCAGCGTCGAAGGTTGCCAAGCATTCCAACGCTTCCCGGCCGTCCCCGGCTTCGGCGGTGACCCATCCGGCATCGGCCACAATGGCGCATAAGCTCTTTCGCAAGACCTCGTCATCGTCGACAATCAGAACGCGCCCGGCCGCAACATTACTTTCCATTGACCATTCAATAGTAGCGGAAACGCACAAACGCCGCGCTGTCCGTCGAGGCACCAACGCGGCGTTTCCCGGTCGTGTGGCAGGATTATCGCTTCGAAAGCCAATCCGAAACTTGACGTTCGGCTTCTTCTCTGGCGATGCCGTAGCGCTCCTGCACTTGGCCCACCAGTTGGTCCTTCTTGCCTTCGATCCTCACCAGATCATCGTCGGTGAGCTTGCCCCAGGTCTCGCGGGCTGAACCCTGCAACTGCTTCCACTTGCCTTCTACTTGATCCCAATTCATGAGGAATCTCCTTTGGCGCTTCCGCCTGCAATTGCCGGGCCAAATCTATTCTGCAATCGACTGGGCAATTTACGGTGCAAGCCTTGCCGACCCCAAGGAAACAGGTGGGCGTTTTTTGCCGCCTCGTGTTGATTTCATTGGATTAACCTTAATGGCCAATAGATTGCTTCTGCTTGTAAACATGAAGAGCATCCACTCAAACCTCATCCTTACCGCGCTCGCCCTTTCCAGCGTCGCCTTCGCGGCCGAACGCACTCCAAAACACAAGAGTGTCGACCGGCTTCATGCGGCGTCCATGACTTTCGAAGAAATTATGGGCACTCCCGATAAAGCCATTCCCACTGACTTACTCGAACGGTCCCACTGCGTCGTGATCATCCCAGGGATGAAGAAAGTTGGTTTTATCGTCGGGGCCAAGTATGGCAAAGGCTTCATCTTCTGCCGCCAACACTCGGGTAACGGCTGGAGCAATCCGGCGGGCATCAGACTCGAAGGCGGAAGCGTCGGCTTTCAGATCGGTGCCGGTGAGACCGATTTGGTCTTGCTCGTGATGAATGCCCGAGGCGAGGAAAGCCTGATGAAGTCTGAATTCAAGATCGGTGGCGAAGCCTCGGCCATGGCTGGTCCCGTGGGCCGCACCGCTCAGGCGGAAACTGACGCGTTTATGCGCGCGGAAATTCTCGGATATTCCCGGTCACGCGGATTATTTGCCGGTGTGAGTCTGGAAGGCTCCACTTTACGTCAAGATCTGGACGAGAACGGCTTGATGTACGGGAAGCGCTATACGACCACGGAGATCCTGCGCGATGGCAAAGGCCGGGCACCGGCATCGGCTGCCGAACTACTCAGCCAGTTGAACAAGTATTCATTCCGTGAAATGAAAAAATAGTCAGGAAAGGAAACCCAAGGAGATGATGATGGATAACTGTAATACTAGAAGTAACAGTGATGTATTCCTCTTTCTGGCCGGCACCGGCCTTGGAATTGGACTTGGCATGTTGTTGGCGCCTAAGTCCGGCCGCGAGACGCGGGAAGCTATTCGCGGCAAAGTAAATGAGGGGCAGGACTATCTCGCTCGCCAACGCCGCGACTTAAGCCGGGATCTGTCACGCCAGGCATCCAACCTCGCCGACCAAGCCTCCACGTTGGTGGATAAGGGCAAGGAGGCGGTAGACACCTATAGCGCTGGTGTCACTGCCGCCGTCGATGCGGGCCGCCAAGCCTACCGCTCCGCCGTCGCCGAAAAGGCGGCGGTATGATCAAAACACTCACTTGGGCCACTATCCTGGCTATTTCCGTCCTGACGGCCCAGGAGGCGGACAATACCAAGACGAATCAGCGTGATCGCGCCAAAGGCGCGGTAACAGCCGATCAGCAGAAGATGAACCCGGGTGATCGGGAACTGACGCGGAAGATCCGTAAGTCAGTGTTCGATGACAAAACGCTCTCCACCTATGCGCACAACGTAAAGATCATTGCGCGCGACGGCACCGTAACTTTGCGGGGGCCGGTTCGCAGCATGGAGGAGAAAGAAGAGATTGGCAAGAAGGCCATGGCTATCGCCGGGATGGCTAAGGTCACCAATGATCTCGAAATCGCTCCCCCTAAGAAGTAACTAAGAAAGAATCATCAGGAGAATTGACATGGCAAAGAACACTTCCGTATTTGGAATTTATAAGACTCGCGCCGCCGCCTCTAGCGCGGTGGAGGCCCTTCGCGTGGCGGGCTTTCGCAATACCGACATTTCGGCGTTGCTTCCCGACAACGTGGGCACCAAGGATTTCGCGGTCGAGATGCACACGAAGGCTCCCGAGGGTACCGCCACGGGCGCGTCCGCCGGCGCACTGCTGGGTGGCACCCTGGGATGGCTAGCGGGCATTGGCGCGTTGGCTATTCCTGGAGTCGGCCCATTTATCGCTGCGGGACCCATCATGGGAGCCTTGGCCGGAGTTGGCGCGGGTGCCGTCACTGGTGGTGTGATCGGAGCACTAACTGGTTTTGGTATGCCGGAATATGAGGCCAAGCGTTACGAAGGGCGCATCAAAGCGGGTGGCATTCTGCTCTCCGTTCATTGCGACAACTCCGAGTGGACCACGCGGGCTAAGGACTTGCTCGAAAAGAGCGGTGCAGAGGATATTGCGTCTTCGTCGGAAGCGGGAGCGGACTTCTCCGTCACCGACAAACCGATGTCCCGCGCCAATTTGCTGTAAATTCCATTCGCTCAAAAATATATTCGGCCGCGGGTAACTCCCCGGCCGCTTTTTTTTGCTCGGCGCTGAGGATTTCAGATAGCACTTTGGTCATTCAAGTGCAGTGTTATTTTCGCCTGCTCTTCCTCTGTCGGATGTCATATTGACGTTGAGCGGGATGAGAATAGAAATCGGAGAATTACAGCATGAGAATCACACATTATGTCCAGGAAGTCTCGATCAAGGGAGCCACTCTCTTAATGATCGCGATGTCCGCGAGTGGAGCGGCAATCACCTACAATACAAACGATCCTGGTACCGGCTTCGGCGGCACCGGCTTGACGCTCAATAGTACGATGGGCGTCGCTGCTACGCTCACGTTCGTTCCCAATGCGAACGGCGATACCGGGGTACCCTCCAACCTCAATTACGGAACCTTTACCCTCCGCTGCCCGTCTTGTTCCACCCAAGCCCTCGGCGTGGGGTCGTTTTTCGATTCCTTTATATTCAATTTGATCATCACGGATGTCACCGATGGAGCGACCGGAAGATTCGCCGGCTTGTCGAGCGGAGGAGCGGTCTATAGCAATGTCAGCCAGATAACTCTCAACTGGGTGCCGCTGGAACTTGGCCCCGGAACTAATAGTGCATCGAGCGGAACTTTCGGTTCTACTGTGTTTCAAATTACACCGGTGACCCGGATCGTCGCCCCCAACTCCGCTAGTTTAGGGAAAACGACGGTTCAAGGTGAGATTTTTGGCACCACCGACTTTCCGATTACTGCTGAGGTACCCGAACCGGCGACCATCATGCTGAGCGCTTTCGGCTTACTCGCACTTGGGTTGGTCCGGCACCGTTAACGAATGCAGTTTCTGCCGACCTGGCGATGTGATCCCCGGATTCGCCATTAGATTGCTCTTTGGCAACCCACGTGCTTCCTTCATGGGATGAAGAGAAAAGACAATGCCGCCGTCCATATTTATCCCAACGTTCACGCCAGCCTGGCGGGACTGGGCCCGAGTTCGGGCGGCCAATCCGGGGACACCCAAGGGTTATCGGACGTCGCGGAAGCCACCTCTGAAAGCGTAAAGGAACTGATGGAAGAGGGGCAGTTCTTCGAGGCTGAGGTAATCTGCGGCATCGAAAATGTGCCCGATCCGGATGTTGCTGAGCTGCACACCAAAGAATTTCCAGAAGACGACGTGCCGCTGGAATACTTGATGAGAGACTAGTTCGACCGCGTAAAAAGTCGCTGTGCCCACCAGCCGCGAACGATAGTGACCGGGTCCTGCGGCAAACCGGAATCCACCGGCCTGTGCCCACCAGCCGCGAACGATCGTGAGCGGGTCCTGCGGCAAACCGGGGTCGCGGCACTAAGTGCCCCAAAGGGCAATTTCAGTGGATAAATTAAGGAAGGAAAACATGTCAGAACGTAACGCGGTAGTCGCCATTTATGAATTCCACGGCGGGGCCGAAGAAGCAGTGAGGCGGCTGGAGACGGCGGGAATCGACATGCGCACCCTGTCAATCGTCGGCAAGGGTACGCACACCGATGAACACGTGGTTGGGTACTACAACAACGGTGACCGGATGATGTATTGGGGCAAGGCCGGCGCGTATTGGGGCGGCTTCTGGGGGTTGTTGTTCGGTTCCGCCGCCTTTGCCATCCCCGGCATTGGACCGGTGTTGATGGCGGGCCCCGTGGTGGCATCGATCGTAGCTGCACTGGAAGGGGCCGCCATCTTCGGCGGACTCAGCGCCATCGGCGCGGGCCTGCTCGGCATGGGCATCCCGGAGGATAGCGTCATTGACTATGAAACAGCCCTCAAGACAGATAAGTTCTTATTGATGGTCCACGGCGAGCCCGAGGAAGTGGAAAAGGCGAGAGCTATTCTCGGTACCACGCAGCGTCTCAAGATGGAACTGCATTCGGGCGAAATCGACGCCGTCATTGAAAGATAGTGAACACTCTCACGCAAACGAACTCCGGCCGTAAGGAAGGGCCGTAAGGGAGGGGGTTGTTTGTCACGATTTAAATCAGGACCTCCTGCGGCCGTACTTACTGAGAAGGACCGCCCTCGCTGGCCGCTGTCGCTTTACGCCCCAAGCCTAATTCAACACGCATCTGGCGCAGCGCCATGCGCATCGCCGTCTTCACGGTCCCCAGCGGAAGTTGTAACTGCGCAGCCATTTCTGTTTGCGACAAGCCATCGAAGTAAGCCAGTTGCAGTAACTGCCGATGTCTCGGTTGGAGCCGATCCATGGCCGCCCGGATGTCCCTCGATTCCGCATAAGACGGCCCTTTCGCCTGACCAGGATCGACCGCGACTGGACAATCGAGAGCATCGATAGAAACCGTCATGCGCAACTTTGAGGACCAGCGCGATCGCCAGAAATCGAGCGCGGAAGAACGGGCCATCATCAGCACCCAGTTAAATAGGCTGCCGCGGTCATTATCGAAGGTAGGAATACGATTCCACACGCGCAGAAAAACATCTTGCGTAAGATCTTCCGCCGCACCTTGGTCGCGGGCGACTCGAAGGATGATCGTGTAGACCAAGCCACCGATCCGGTCATACAGCTCACCCAGAGCCTCCGAGTCGCGGGCCTGCAGGCGTTCCACTAAGTGCTGGCTATCCCGCAGACTAAAAGCGGGCTGCCGTATGGAACTGATTCCAGGGTCCCGTCCGGCAAATGATGGTGTGGTGGTCACGCTATTTCTCACTTACAGGTTTACTTACCAGTCGAATCGGGAAGATCGAGATGGGCGGCGAGAAACCACACCTGCATTTCGTTCGTTCGAAGCGCGCCACTCACCAGCAGGTCGTTCGTTCCGTCGTCGCCTTCGTCGGCGGCGTGCTTCAAACCATTCCTGATGGCTTCGATCAGAAGCTCGTGCGCTGTCAGCAGGCGGCGAATTTGAATGGCCGGTTCCTCGCGGCCGCGGGGGGGACGCTCGATGTGCGTTGTTTCCGCCACGTCCGCCCCCATCGCCAAGCTAACTCCCCCCAACTGTTGGATCCGTTCGGCAAGGTCGTCCACTAACCCGGATTGCTCGCCATAATGTTTATCGAAAAGCAAATGAAGGGAATAGAAGTCAGGGCCTGCGGTCTGCCAGTGATGCTTCTTGTATAAATCGCGCAATGCCATCGTGTCGGCCAGTACTTGGTTGAGCATATTTACGCTGGCAAGACAAACGCTGCTCTTCAACCCGATGGGCCGTTTGATGATCGTGCCATAGGCTTGAATTTCGGTAGACGGCGGTGACTTGGACGGCTTGGATGATCGCGAGGCTTTAGCGGTCTTCATTATGGAACTCCTGTAAAGATTTTCCCCATCGCCGCAATGCCGTTGTGGTGATCGGCACTGCGGCACCCGAATACGCCCGATCAATCTGGGCGGTGGAGTCGCAACATAGGCGCGTCCGAATTTGGAATCCCGTCCATGTCCCCAGTTACCCGGAAACTCATCAGAAATTCGCCGAATTCACGCTCCCAGGTGGGGTTATGCGAATCCCTCTTTGCACGCGGAATGCCAATCCCAATCTATTGAGGACGAACGGCGATTGTCGGCAGAAGCTGCACTTGCCGCACCGAACGCGATGCAGAACCGGTGCAGAAAGCGTCAAACCGGCGCGCCTTAAGCGGAACAACTCTTGCCGGTATTGAGGGTTAGAGGGTAAATGAATGGTTTGGGGATGAAATCGATTGTCTTGTGGTTGGGTTTGACTGGTGCCGTCGGCGCTCAAACGCTCACCAACGCCACGCTCACGGGCCGTTACTTTTTCCGTCAGCTGCTGGTAACCACCGATCCCGCGGGAACGGTGACCGGGGCGCGTAGCGCACTGGGTGAGATCAGCTTCGATGGCCGCGGCAGCTTCTCGATATCGGGCCAGCAGAACATCGGCACGCAACCTGCCACCGCCTTGGCTATCAACGGGACTTACGATGTAAAACCCAATGGCTTCGTGGCGCTGGCCAACCCATTGCAAGCGGGCGCGCAATTGAATGCGCGTCTGGGCCAGGGCGCGCTAGTGGGCGCGAGCACCGAAGTGGCCGGCATTTACGACGTCTTCATCGCCATTGAAGCCGTCACCACCGCCTCAAACGCCACTTTCAACGGACCCTTCTGGGCCTCCACCCTGGAGGTGACCGGCGGCACGGCCGCGCAATCGCGCAATGGCTTCGTTTCGCTAACGCCCAATGGCGCAGGCGCGTTCGGTAACCTGTCGGTGAGTGGCCAAGGAGCTGGGCTGGGCACGCGTCCGCTGGTGCAGACGGTTAACGGTGCCACTTATTCCTTAACGGCTGCGGGCAGCGGCACCGCGAATTTCGGGGCCTCCTCCAACACGCAAATTCTCTCCGGCACGAAGAATATCTATTTGGGTGCCGCCGGCAATGTGCTGCTGGGCGGTTCGACAGCCGCTGGCGCGCATGACCTGTTGATTGCGGTGCGCGCGGCGACGCCGGCCACCCGCGCCACTCTCACGGGCCTTTACTGGGCGGCGGGATTGCGCATCGAATCGGGCAAGGCCGCCATGTTCACGGGTGCCGCGAATTCTTTGGGAGACGGCAAGCTGATCTGGTCGAGGCGAGTGCGCCAATCCGATGGGCTGATCGACTTCACCGGAGTGAACGCATACACGGTGGCCGGTGACGCATCCGGATCGCTGGAGCTGAATCGCATCGGGCTCGGTACGGGCGGCAATTCGTTTAGCGGCTCCGGCGTGTCCGCAGCCGATGCGAACAACTACGAGGTCCTCTTTGGAATTCGTCTGCGCACCGTGTCGCCGCCCGGCATCAATCCGCAGGGCGTTTTCAATGCGGGTAGCTATGCGCCGGTGACGGCACCCGTGTCACCGGGCTCTTTAACCACGCTCTTCGGTACGGCGTTATCGACCGGCACGGCGGTGGCGGGCGGATTTCCTTTCCCCAAATTATTGGGGGGTGCCGAGGTGCTGGTGAACAACGCGCCCGCCCCGCTCTATGCCGTCTCGCCCGGACAAATCAGTTTTCTGATTCCGTATGCGGCCACTGGTGCGAGCATCAATGTGGCCGTGCGCACTGCCGGGTCGACCACCGCCGCCGTCGAGGTGCCGCTCGCCGCCACGTCGCCCGGCATCTTCAGCCTCGACTTTACGGGGTTGGGCGCAGGGGCAATTCTAAAGCCGGATTTTAAAGTTGTCAGTGCCACCAATGCCACCCGGCGCGGCGAAACAGTGCTGGTCTTCCTTACCGGGCTGGGCGCGGTGAGCCCTGCTATCGGCGACGGCGAAGCCGCTTCCAGCACCGTCCTCAGCCGCACCACGGGGATGGTGAACGTTTATGTTGGCGGCCGGCGCGCGACCGTCAGCTTCGCTGGTGCCGCGCCCGGGCTCGCTGGCCTGTACCAGCTGAATGTCATCATTCCCGCCGATGCGCCACTGGGGAACTCGGTGCCGTTCGCCATTGAGACGGCCAATGCTTTCCACGATATGGTGGATATCGCGATCGCGCCCTGAGCGCTGATACACTATAGGTCTGATGCCTCTGCGGTTTTTCCGCTCGGCGTTGTTGGTGGTGGGCGTGGCGTTGGCCTTCGCCGTCTCCATCGCGGTGATGCTGCAGCTGATCCCCGCTCCGCGACGCAGCGTTGACTACATGATCATTGGCGGTGCCGCCACTTTCTCGGCGATGATCGTCTTGTTCGTGGTGATGATCACCACGTGGTATCGCATGCCCACGGGCATCGTCCGGCGGCGCGCCATCAGCGAAGAGCCCTAATTCCTCTTGGTCGCCGTCCAGGTACCTTCGCCCAGGCTCTCCACCACCAGCGTCCCCGCCATACTGGTGGCGCTCTTGATGGTGCCCTTGTAGACCACTTTCACTTTGTCGCCTTGCGGAGAAACCATAAAGGTGAACTCGATCGCCTCGCCTTTCACGGTGCCGGTTAATTCAGCTTGCCCCAGCGCCCCGGAGTAACTACCGGTCACTTTGTCTCCGGCCTGTTTCAGCACGAAGCTGGGTGAGCCACTGCCGGCGGTAGTCTCCACCTGCGCTTCCCAAGTACCGGAAACATCGGCGGCAAAAAGCGCGCTGACAAAAAGCGACAGGGCCAGTACGATTCTCATGTCGCCATCGTAGCTCAGAAGCAGGTTCCAGCACCATGGCGATGTCATGCTACGCTCAGTGTTCAAGATGGCCGAAACCCGCGAAAAAAAGCAACTGATGTCCGCCTCCGAAATGGACCGTACTCTGGTCCGGCTGGCGCACGAGATTCTGGAGAATAGCAAGGACCTCAGCAAGCTGGCCTTCATCGGCATTCGCCGGCGCGGCGTGCCTCTCGCTGATCGCTTGGCCCGCAAGATCACCGAGCTCGAAAAGCTCCAAATTCCCGTCGGCACGCTCGACATCAACCTTTACCGCGACGATCTTTCCACCGTCGGCCACCGGCCCGTGCTGAACTCCACCGCCATCGATTTCGATATCACCGGCATGGACCTGATTCTCACCGACGACGTCCTCTATACCGGTCGCACCGTGCGCGCCGCACTGGATGCGCTTTTCGAGCGCGGCCGCCCGGCCCGGGTGCAACTGCTGTGCCTCATCGACCGCGGCTGGCGCGAATTGCCGATCGAAGCGCGCTACGTGGGACGCCTGGTGCCCACGGCGGCTAACGAGATCATCGAAGTGAAATTTCAAGAGATCGATGGGATGGAGAAAGTGCTTCTGGTGGAGCGCGTCGATTGACTCTGATCGTCAAGAATGGCCGCGTGATTTGCCCGGCTCAACAGCTCGACACCATCGCCGACGTGTTGATCGCGGACGGCAAGATCGGCGCTATCGGGCAGAATCTCACCGCGCCCGGAGCCGAGGTTTTCGATGCCACCGGCTGCGTCGTCGCCCCCGGCTTCTACGACATTCACGTCCACCTGCGTGAGCCTGGCTTTGAGGATTCAGAGACCATTGAGAGCGGTGCGAGTTGCGCGTTAGTGGGCGGCTTTACCACCGTTTGCTGCATGCCAAACACGAAGCCCGTGAATGATTCGGCGGAAGTGACTCGCTACATCATTGAGCAGGCGAAGCGCGTGACGCCGGTACACGTGCATCCCATCGGCGCGATCTCGGTGGGGTCAGCGGGCGAGGAGTTGGCCGCGATTGCCGCCATGGTGCAGGCCGGTGCCGTGGCCATCTCCGACGACGGCCGGCCCGTGATGAATTCGCAGTTGATGCGCGACGCCATGGAACTGGCTCGCCAGCTGGACGTGCCCGTCATTGACCATTGCGAGGACTTGAACCTCACCGCCGCCGCCACGCTGCATGAAGGCGGCACGTCGCTCAAGCTCGGTTTGAAGGGCATGCCGTCCGCCGCCGAAGACATCATGGTGGCGCGCGATTTGATTCTCGCCGAACTCACGGGCGCGCGCTACCACGTCGCGCACATTTCCACCCGCTACGCCATCGCCATGGTGGAACATGCGAAGGCCCTGGGCTTGCCGGTCACCTGCGAGATCACGCCGCATCACTTCACGCTGAGCGACGAGGATCTGTTGACGCGCGACGGCAATTACAAGATGAAGCCGCCCCTGCGCGGCTGCTGCGACATCGACGCGGCCTTTGACGGCATCGTCTCGGGCGTAGTCGATTCGATCGCCACTGACCACGCGCCGCACGCCCCAGGCTTAAAGGCGCAAGCTTTCGAGCGCTGCCCCTTCGGCATTCTGGGCCTCGAAACAGCGATTCCCCTCACGCTCGAACGGCTGGTGCATCCCGGCAAGATTACGCTTTCGCACATGGTCTCGCTCTTCACCACCGGTGCCGAACGGACGATGCGCCTGGGCCGCGGGCGCTTAACGCCGGGGCTGCCGGGCGACTTGACCATCTTCGATCTCCACCGCCCCTGGACCTACCA
>JANLPT010000134.1:0-3397 GCA_031367405.1 Bryobacteraceae bacterium | reverse complement strand
ATCCCCTCCCTTACGGTCGGGGTTCGGTACGGGTACTCAAAAGCTGTTAGATGCGGGTGGATGCGCGGAGGCGTTGATTTACTTCGCGGACGAAGGCTGATGAGTCGTCGGGGGATAGGACGAGGGGGCCCTGAACGGTTTGTAGCAGGACCAGGTCTTGATCGCGCGAGGCGTACCACTGGTGGCGGCCCAGCGCGGGCGTTTCAAAGGTGCCGTAGAAACCGAAAAGGCCGCCGACGGCTGGCCAACGCCAAGTGGTCTGGGCCGTCTCAGCGGATTCCACCAAACGGGCTGAACGTAACGACGAGAAGGGGATTTCTTTCGCACCGGCGCGCCGGCGGACGGCGATGACCGTGTCATTGACGTGGTATCCGACGGGGGCATAGCTATAGGCGAGCGCTACGGCCGAACCTACCAAAGCGGCGGTGAGCAGGAAGACGAATGAGGGCCCAGGCTGGGAATAACTGAGGCCGACGCTGGTAACCGCAAACGCGAGAAAAAGCGCGGTCAGCAGGCGAGTGGAGCGATTCCAGGCAGCTCCGAACGCGATGGTGTCGGAAATCGCTGGAGGAGCAGGCGGTGTCGGCATCAATCCGTTAATTATATCGATATTGACAGGGCTATTCGTCGCGCAATATGCGCAATGGCCGTTGAGCCAAAATGCGGGAACTGGCGAGCCATCCGGCGATATTGGCGATGAAGGCGGTGGCGGCGATGGAAACCAGCACGGGCACCACGCTGGGGCCGAGGCCGGCTTCGAAGAAACGGGACATCAGAAGGTGCGCGAATGCGGTGGCGAGCAGGCCGCCTAAGAGCCCGGCCAGCCCGCCGAGGACGAGGAATTCCACCGAAAAAATGGCGGCGATGCGGCGGCGGGTGCCTCCGAGAGTTTTCAAAATGGCTACTTCGCGTACCCGGCGGAAGCGTGTACCGGCCACGGAAGAAGCGAGGATAATGATGCCCGCGAGGATGGCAAAACCGGAGATAAATCGCACGACGACGGCGATTTGGTTCACCACTTCCTGAATAATCTCGAGCACATCGGCCACGTTAATCACGCTGATGGTGGGGAATTGGCGGTAGCTGGCACGTTGCAAAGCCGCGACTTGGTTGGTTTTTACGCGGACGCCGCCGAAATAACTAAGCGGCAAGCCGGCCAGTTGTTGACGAGGAAAAATGAACTCGACACCGGAACCCATGCGGACTTGCTCAATCTTGAACGTGCCGGCCACGCGTCCGTCGATGGGCCGGCCATAGGCTTCGAACTGAAGCAAGGTTCCCGGCACGGCCTTCAAGGCCTTGGCGGCATCTTCGTTCAAGAGCACGTCGTGGGGACCGGCCAACCATTGGCCGCTCACCATTTCCACAAAGCTGGGGCGCGTGCCGTACCAGGTGACGGTGCGCGTTTGCATAAAGCGGCGTTCGAAGCCCTTGAGATTGAGCTGGTCGACGTTGACGCCGTTTACCGTCTTCAGACGCACGGCGACCGAAGGCACGATTTCGGGGTCTTTTTGCACGCCGGGCAGGGACTTGAGCAGCTTCACCAAGGCGTCCTTCTGGGTCTCCTGAATGTCGATGAGAAAGACGTTGGGCATGCCGGGCGGAGCGCTGGCGGCCAGTTGACCGATCATTTGCTGCTGGACCAGATAGATGGTGAGCGTGAACATGACGCCGACGCCGAGGGCGACCAGGACGGCACTGGCCTGATTGCCAGGCCGGTAAAGGTTGGCGGTTCCGTGACGCAAGGCCGAAGGTACCCAAGGCGGCAAGTGGCGTTGCAGGCGGCGCAGAAGCCACAGCAAGAGCCAGGCGGAGCCGGTTAAAATGCCCAGGCTGATGGCGAGTCCTCCGACGAAGAAGGCACCGAGCCGGGCGGCCTCCCGCCAAGTGCCTTCGGCCAGCCAAGCGGCGATGCCGGCCATCCCCAGGAGAATCAGCAGGCCGGCGAGGAGGCCGGGCCATTGACGGCGGACACGTTCGCGCCAGGGCAGGCGGCTCTCGCCCATATCGCGCCGCAGGATCAGGATGGGCCGGATGTGGCGCACGGCGAGCAGAGGGACGGCGGTGAACAGGATGGTAGAGAGCAAGCCGATGATGATGCCTTGGGCGACGCTGGCGGGGTCAATGCGGAAGTCCGGGGCAATTTGGAAATAGCGGGCGATCAGGAGGGGGAAGGTGCTTTGGATGAGCGCGCCGAGGACGACGCCGACGATGCCGCCGAGCAGACCGAGCGCCAGGGTCTGCAATAGATAAATGCGCATGACTTGGGTGCTGCCGGCACCGAGGCACTTCATGATGGCGATGGAATCGAGGCGCTGCTGGACGTGGGAATGGATGGCCATGGCGACGCCGATGGCACCGACGATGAGGGCGATGAGGCTGATGAGGCTGAGGAAGGTGGTGGAGCGGGTGAGTCCGCGGGTGATGAGGGGATGGGTTTCGCGGAAGTCGATGACCATGGCTTCGGGGAAGGTCTCTTTGAGCTCCTTACGGATGGCTTCGACGGTTTTGCTATTGACGCCGGCGCCGGGCGTGACGGGCAATTTAAAGAGCAGGCGTTGGGCGGCGCGGCTGCCGAAGCGCATCAGGTTGGTCCGGTCGAGGCCGGCGCGGGACATCATCAGGCGCGGCCCGACGTTGAGGCTGCCCGCCATGCGGTCAGGTTCTTTGTCGACAATGGCGGCGGCGCGGAAGTCGATGCCACCGACTTTGATGGTGTCGCCGAGTTGCATCTGCAAGCGGAGCAACAGGTCTTCGCTGACGGCGACTTGACCGGCGGTGAGGGCGGCGGCGAGCGCGCCGGCGGGCTTCAAGAGGACGTGGCCATAGAAAGGATACTGCGACGGTTCAACCGCTTTGACGGAGACCAACAAAGGGTCGGGGACGCGTTCAGTGGCGGCCATGGTCACCGTTTCGGTGATCCAGGTTCGTTGAATGCCACGCTTTTCGAGATCCGCCAGGACGCCTTGTTGCTCGGCGTTGGGCAGAATGAACTGGCGCACGGAGACGTCAGCGGCCATCAGGGTGCGCGCTTCTTTGAGCAGCAGTTGGCGGAAGGACGCCGCGAAACCGCGGACGCCGGTGAGCGCGCCGACACCGGCGGCGACGGCGAGAATGACGAAGAAGAACTTGACGCTGGAGGCGCGGCCTTCGCGCCACGCGATCTTGGCGGCAGTCTTCCAGGAGAGATGCGGGGTCATGCCGCTCCTTTTAGCGAGTCGGACACGATGAGGCCGTCGCGCAGGGTGATGATGCGGCCGGCATGAGAGGCGAGCTCATGGTCGTGGGTGACGAGGATCAGCGTGGTCTGCTCGCGTTGATTCATTTCGAGCAAGAGCTGGAGAATTTCGGCACCGTTGATGGTATCGAGATTGCCGGTGGGTTCGTCGGCCATCAG
>JANLPT010000133.1:0-7759 GCA_031367405.1 Bryobacteraceae bacterium | reverse complement strand
TACGGCAGCATGCTCCAGCAGCCACTGCAGAACCGCAATTTCACCCTTGGTGATCGCCCTACTCAAAGTCGCGAACGCTCCAACTTCGTCACCATCCGCATTCCGCCACCACCATGCCCGTTTCATCCCGTTCGAGTGTGATGAGCCGTCTCATGTCTACAATATTACCCGAAGCTGGAGAAAAGGTGAGTTGGGAGGCCTTTGGAGGGTGTGCGACATGGAAGTGGGACGGTAGCTGAAGCTCCATTTACGGGCAGCGCTCGGCATTCAACCCCGCCATCACTGGCGGGGCTGGCCTCTGGCCGGTGCTGTTCGAGCAACGTCGCAATCACTTCCCCCAATGGCCACCCGCATCGGGCCCTATTGGCGAAAGACGTCAAGCGCCAACCGAAGCGCCTCCTCCCTCGACTGGACCCTCCCGTCCAACTGCGCATTTTCAATCTCCGTCAAAATCACCGAAAATGCAGGCCCCGGCACCAGCCCCGCATCAATCAAGTCGTGGCCCGTAAGCAGCGGAACCGGACGCAGATCGGCCTCCGTCAGCGTGGCCAACTGGCCGCGGACGAATTCGTAGTTCTCCAGCCGCCGATGGCTGCTCTCGCAATCCAGCCGATGTAACTCCTGATGCTCCGCAAACAAGGGCAGCCGCAGGAAACGGCGCAGGGTGCTGGGGCGCATGGCCTGGACGTGCATCCAGTCGAGGTGATGCGTCACCAGGCTCACCACCTGGTCGATCTCATCGGCCGAAAAACGCAGCCGACCCAGCATCTCCCTCGCCATCCGGGCACCGACGGCGGCATGGCCATCGAAGCGGATGCGTTCGGCGCGGCGAAAGGTGGGCGGCTTGCCGACGTCGTGTAGCAGGACCCCCCACGCAAGGGCCGGGCTGGGCGCGCCCAGACCCTTCAGCATGAGGAGGGTGTGGGTGAAGACATCGCCTTCCGGGTGGAACTCCGGCGGCTGTTCAACGCATTGCATGGCCGCGATCTCGGGCAACACTTGCACCAGCAAGCCGGTATCGCGCAGCATGGTGAACCCTGGCGACGCGCCACCTTCCGTCAAAATGCGCGTCAGCTCATCCCGCACCCGCTCCGCCGCCACCAGACGAATCGACGCCGCCTGGGCCACCATCGCCAGCCGGGTCCCGGCATCGAGCTCAAAGCCAAAACGCGCCGCAAAACGGACGGCCCGCAGCAGCCGCAAATGATCCTCGGCAAACCGGCTAACCGGATCGCCAATCGCCCGCACGATACCCGCCGCCAAGTCCGCGCGGCCGCCCACAAAGTCGAGCACGTCGCCCGAAACCGGATCGAGGAACATGCCGTTGATCGTAAAGTCGCGGCGGGCGGCATCGGCTTCGGGGGATAGCTCAAAGACGACGGCATCCGGACGGCGGCCGTCGGAGTAAGCTTGGTCGCTGCGAAAAGTGGCGACTTCGATGCCCTCTACCAGTACGACGCCGAAGTGGGCACCAACGCGCAACGCCTCGGGATAGAGCGCAAGGACCTCGTCAGGCCGCGCGCTGGTGGCGATGTCATAGTCCTGGGGAGTGTGCCCCAGCAGCAAGTCGCGCACGCAACCGCCCACCCAATACGCCGCGTGCCCGGCGCCGCGAAGTCGTTCCACAATGTGCAGGGCCTTCATCCTCTGTAGAATACAAAGAGCGGCCCTGTTCGCGCTCGAATGACAATCAATCACCATGCCATCTGACGGCCAGCCCATCCCTAGCGAAGGCAACCGGGTTCCCTCGACAGCCAAAATCGTGGTGGCCACCACGGTCGCCCTCTCCTTCATCAGCTTCTGGCGCGGGGCGGCGATCGTGCTCAGCGACCTTGCCTCCACCATGTTCTACATCGGCGGCATTGTCGAGCAATCGATTGGCCCGGCCGCCCCTTGGTTTGTCATCGCCATCCTGATTTTCGGCTTCGCCATCCGTAGCGTCTACATGGAGTCATGCTCGATGTTCGTGCGCGGGGGCGTGTACGTGGTGGTGCGGGACAGCATGGGCCCGGGGATGGCCAAGCTATCGGTGTCGGCGTTAGTAGTGGATTATATTCTGACGGGCCCCATTAGTTCGGTGTCGGCGGGCCATTACTTCGCGGGCCTGATTAACGAAATGCTGGAAAAGGTGCAGCGGACTGACTTACTGGTAAATACCAATTACTTCGCCATGGCGTTTGGCATTCTGGTTACCGGTTACTTCTGGCGCAGTAACATCCGCGGCGTGCATGAGAGCAGCGGCCATGCTTTACGGATTATGCAAATCACCACGGTGATGGTGGTGATGATGGTGATCTGGTGTACCATCACGCTCTTGTTAAAAGACAACGTTCACCTGCCCCCGGCTCCGATTCCTTCGAATCTAAAATGGGGACCCGGCGCGTTGGGTTGGCTCGAAGGAACTTTCTGGTCGAAGATCGCTGCCGTCTCGCTGCTGGTCGCGTTCGGGCACTCGCTGCTGGCGATGTCGGGATTTGAGACGCTGGCGCAGGTTTACCGGGAAATTAGTTATCCGAAGTTGAAAAACCTGAGGATCACGGCGAATCTGGTTTGTTTCTACGCGCTGATTTCCACGGGACTCATCTCCGTATTCGCGGTGATGATTATTCCCGACAACGTGCGCCTGGTATTTAAAGACAACCTGCTCGGCGGTCTGACCAACTACTTAGTGGGCCCGCCCTTACTCACTTTGGCCTTCCATGTCTTCGTGGTGATTGTGGGGACGCTGATCCTCTCGGGGGCCGTCAACGCCTCCATCATTGGGGCCAACGGGGTGCTCAATCGAGTGGCCGAGGACGGGGTATTGCTGAACTGGTTCCGCCGGCCGCATAAGACTTTCGGGACGACTTACAACATCATCAACCTGATCGCCCTTTTGCAGGCGGCGACGATCGTGGGTAGCCGGGGCGACGTCCTGCTGCTGGGCGAGGCCTATGCGTTCGGGGTGACGTGGAGCTTCTTCCTGAAGGGTCTGGGAGTGCTGGCTTTGCGCTTCCAACGGCATGACCAGGAGTATAAGTTTCCGCTCAATGTGAAGATCGGCGGCGTGGAGATCCCCATCGGCCTGGGGGCCACGGTGCTGATGCTGTTCTTTGTGGCCGTGGCCAACCTATTCTCGAAAGAGATCGCCACCATCTACGGCGTGTCGTTCACGCTGCTGCTGTTCACCATTTTCATGATCTCCGAGCGCATCAACCGGGGGAACGCTTCGAAGAAGGAACAGGGCTTCGAGCAATTTAATTTGGAGCATGAATCGCAGGTGGAGCAGGACTCGGTACATGTCCGTCCGGGTTGCGTGCTAGTAGCGGTGCGCGGCTATCTGCAGATGGACCATCTGAAGCGCGTGCTGGAAAAGACGAACCTGCGCCGGCATGACATTGTGGTGATGAGCGTGCGGCCGATCACCGGGTCAGGCGAGTATGAGCTTTCCGAGGAACAGATCTTTACGAGCTACGAGCAGGAACTGTTCAGCCACGTGGTGTCGATGGCGGAAAAGCAAGGCAAGCATGTCGAATTGCTGGTAGTGCCCGGGCTTGACCCTTTCGACGCTATGGTGCAGACGGCGGCTAAGCTGCAATGCTCACGCCTGGTTACTGGCGTGTCCGCCACCATGATCTCGGACGAACTGGCGCGCCGGATCGGCCAAGCGTGGGAGAGGTTGCCGGAGCCGAAGCACGCGTTCTCGCTCGAAATTATTAAGCCGGACCGGCCGTCGAAATTCGTCAACCTGGGGCCGCATCCGCCGCGGCTGTGGCCAGAGGATGTCGACCGGGTCCACGATATCTGGCTGGAGCTTTCGGAACGTCTGGGGCTTGGTTCGAACCTGCATCATCGCGACATTGTGGGGGTGGCGCTGCGCCGGATGGAGCAAGATCTGAATGGAGAAGATCGTCTCAAGATTGTGGAAGAGATGAAGCGGGAGATGGGGAAGGGCTAGCTTAGCTAGGGCTGGGCGGGGGAGAGATTTGGTTTGGCGAGATCATCCCCTCCCTACTGCTAATCCGCCGCTTTTTTCTTGAGCGGAACTTCGCTCAATGCCACTTCGTCGGGTGCCAGTTCGCCCGCTTCCTGAGCTTCTTTTAGCAACTGAGCGGTCTTGAGTTCTTTCTTGGTGGGCGGGGCTTGTTCACGGCGGAAGTCGTGGTCGTTGTAGCAAGCGCGGCAACGCACTTTGGCAGGTTGGTCACCGACCATGGAGACAATCGTATGATTCGTGAGGCGTTTACATTTGATGCAAAAGTCATCAAGATCGTCTCCGAGGCGAAGCTCGAACATATTTTTGGAAGTATAGCCGATTTGGCGCGGAATAGCGAATCAACCTTTCAGCCGGTTCAAACGGTGGGGTTGAGGCGGGTGGCCGGAACGGTGCCGGAGGTGACCCCGGCGGACTCAACCTGCAGTTCGAAAGGACCGGCCCCGGGTTGCGCGGCGAATGAGAGGTTGACTTGCCGGACTCTCACTTCTGCCTGCCCGGGATTCGGGGCCTGCCCGGGCTCGACATAGTCCGGCCGGTGAGCCTCGCCATTCACGCGGACCCGAACCCGCCCCACATCGGCGCTGCGTGGAAGTCCAACGATCCAGAGGGCAGCGCAGCAGGTGCCATCCGGCATCACCCGCAATGCGCCCGGTTCCCAAGTTTGCCCGTCGCACACACCGGTAATCTCGATAGTTTGTGGCGTCTCATGGACGTCGAGCGCGATGTCGACTGAATTGCTGGATGGTCCGGCGTCCGCCTCCTCCGATGGAGCGATGGCAAGGGAAACGGCGTGGAAGCCGGGCGGTAAACCCGGGGGTAATTTCGCCGTGGCTTGCCAAAGCGACAGTTCCCCAGCGAAGCGCATGACGCTGAGGGGGATGCTGCCGAACGGGCCCACTTTGAGCCGCAGGTGCTCGCGGTGGCATGGCGCGCCGTCCCAATGGAACCAAGCGGTGAGGTACTCATCCCGCCGCGAATCGAAGTTGAGGCCACCGGACCGCGCATGCTCCACCTTTTCCAGGATCGGGATCGGCCCGGGACGCGTTTCTCCTTCCGGCCAAAGGCGTCGGCAGAGCACGAAAGCCCGGTGATCGCGGCAGGCCTGGAGGTGCGGCGTGACGAATCCGGCGACACGGCAGAAGGCGAGTAGACAGGCGAGGTTGGGGCCGGTCCAATTGTCCACTTGGCCGCTGAGTTCATCGGTTTCGTAGAACTCGAGTTGGGGCTGCCCGTTCTGGTGCCCGTTCTGCTGGACACTCTGCCGATCGGTGACAAAGGTCTCAATCAGGGCCAAGTCCCTGGTAACGGCGCAGACCTTTTCGAGGGCCAACAGAGGGTGCTTCAGGTGGTACAGGACGCCGAAAAACAGGACAATGTCGAAGGTGCCGAGCGTGGCGGGATCGATGTCATAGACCTCGCTTTGCACATATTGCACGCCGGATTTGAATTTGGCTTTGGCTCGATGAAAGTTGGGATTGTCCCAGCAATCGAGGGCAGTTACGGTAGCGCCCCGGCGCTCCATCTCAAAGCTGAACCAACCGTCCCAGGCACCGATGTCCAGCACCCGCTTACCGTCCAGGCGGTCCGGCAGACCGAAGCTTTCCAGATGCTGCCGCATCGCCTGCTCCGAACGGACGCCATCCACTTGCTCGCCATCAGGGAACGTGAAGCTGTGCCACCAGCCACTTTGCCGGAGCTTGGCGGATTGATCGCCCAACGTGCGGCGATCGGGCGGGCTGGGGGCGCGGCCCAGGAATTTGGCGACGAGGTTCATACCCACATCCTGGCGGGCAGTGCCGGCGCGGTTCCCTGATTCGTGGCCATGCCTGTATTATCCACCAGAGGCTGCGGGGTAGGCCGATGGGTGCCTGGTGCGGCGGAAGCGGGCCTCCGTGGGGCGATACACTTTGAACAGCTCTTGAACAGGCTGATTAGTTTCGTTATCGTCACGCTGATGCTCGCGTCCGGTCTCCTTGGTCAGCCATCCGGGGCTCTGCCCACGGCCGATCTTCTGCGCGCCAAAGGCGATTTGCCGGGCGCTAGCCAGCTGTACGCCGCCGAAGCGGCACGGCTGCGCGGCGGCAAAGATCGCCCCCAGCACGCGCGCATTCTGCAGGATTGGGGCGAGACAGAACTGGCCGCCGGACTTTACCCCGACGCCGCGCGGCATGGCCTTCAATGCGCGGAAGCCTGGGCGGCGTTGCCGGGCTTCGAAGAGCGCCAGATCAGCTGCCTGACGATCACGGGACGCGCCCACGTGTACGCAGGCGAATACGCGGCGGCCTCCGGCGTGTTGGACCAAGCGGTCCGGCTGGCGCATGACCGGGCACTCGGGCAAAGCGAGGTGGCCGCGCTCAACGACGCCGGCAGCGCCCGCTATTACATCGGCGACTACAGCGCCGCGCACGCCGCTTTTTCGAACGCGCTGGCGCTGGTTGACCATCATCCGGGCGAGCCTTGGTATCCGCGTCTGCATCAGATTTCGCTGGCCAATCTGGCGATGCTGCAACAGCGCCTGGGACAGTACGAGCGAGCGCTCGTCATTTACCGTCAATTGGAGGCGGGCTCGCAATCGCTGCAGCCGTCGGAGCGCGCGCGCCTGCTGGCCAACATTGGGGCACTTTACCGCCGGCTCGGTGACCCCTACAAAGCCATCGAACAGTATCAGGCCGCCGACCGCCTCTTCGCGCAGCAGCGCGACCACGATGGCGAAATCGGCGTCACGACCAATACCGGTATCGTCCTCGCCATGGACCTTGGCGATCTTCGCGGCGCCGTCCGGGCTTTCGAGAAGTCGTTTGCCCTCGCCGCCCGTTCCGGCAACCGGCGCGAGCAGGCGGAAGCGAAGTTGTATGCCAGTGAGGCGCTGCGGCGGCTGGGCCAATACGATGAAGCGACGCGCAACGCCGAACAGGCGCTGACCCTGGCGAACGAACTGAAGGCCCCGGAAGAGCAATGGAAAGCCGAGCTTTCGCTCGCCAAAATCAGGGAGACCTTTGGCGACTACGCGGGCGCGCTCACCCGCTATCGCCACGTGATCGACACCGTCGAAAAGCTTCGGCAGGGAATCGCCGGCTTCGCGTTGCGCGCCGCGTTTCTGGGCGACAAGGCCGAAGCCTACGACGGTGCCATCCGCATGCTGCTTCGCGACCCGGCTCCCAACCTGGCCGAACTGTTCCGGTATATGGAGGAAGGCAAGGCCCGGACTCTGCGCGATCGGCTCTCGGGCACTGCCGCTCACGCCCTGGTCGTGACGCTGCCGCAGTTACAGCAGCGCCTGGAGGCCCGGACGGCCTTGGTGGAATACTGGAAGTCCGGCGACGAGACAGCGGCGTTATTCATTACCGCGCGCACCGTCAGCGTGGTGCGCACGGGGCCGATTCGGGATAGTTCCATCGACCGGATGCTGGAAGAGATCAGGTCGGGCGGCCAACATTGGCCGGACCTGGCCCGTGAACTCGGCGCGGCACTGGTGGCTGGGCTGCCGGCCCGCCAAATGAACATCGAGCGCTTGCTGATTGTGCCGGACCGTCAGCTGCAGTCGGTGCCGTTCGACGTCCTGATGCGGCCAGGCAGCGGGCGGCTACTGATCGATGACTATGAAATCAGCTACATTCCCGCGGCGTCAATGGTACGGCCCGATCCTTCGTCGCGGGGCTGGCTGCTGCCCTGGCGGCGCATGCTGGTCGCATTCGCTGACCCGGCCACGCCTCAGCGCGTGCGCGGAGACGCCCTTTTTGGACAGGAGTTGGCCCCGTTGCCTGGTTCCCGGGAAGAAATCCG
>JANLPT010000111.1:0-3477 GCA_031367405.1 Bryobacteraceae bacterium | reverse complement strand
CTGCAGCTCCTGCGGAGTGGTCACATTCTGCAGGTAAAACGTCTTCACCACCTGCTCTTCGTAGTCGCGGCGCTTGGTGACGTTGTCTTGCGTCACGAAGACTGAGTTCGCCGTGAGCGGCTTCCAGTAAGCTTTCGTCATCACGGCCAAATTATCGAAGGCTTCGTCGATAGAAATATTATTGGCTTCATAGGAGAAACTGCGCGTTGAGGCGGTGATGAAGTCCTGATCCAGCATCACGTTGATCCCGGCGAGTTTGCCCAGCGTTTCCCACAGCACCTTCACAGGCTGGTTGTTCATCTTCAGATTATTGACGCGCTGGTTGGTCGGCTTCAGGTCTGGCACACCTTGCATGGTGGCCACCTTCTCCTCCATCTCCTTGCGCGCTTGCTGGCCCGGAGTGAGGCCTCGATCCTCGGGAGTCGCCAGCACGGCCGCCGGCCCTTGATCCTTCTTTTCCTTCTCGCGCTTGATCATCTCAAAGGTGCGGCGCAGTTCCTGTTCGGCAATCGTCGAGCCCGGATCGAGGGCAAAAGCTTTCTGGAATTCGGCGATCGCCTCCTCCAGTTTGCCCGCTTGCCGCAGTTTTTGCCCGTTGTCCACGTGCGCTTGCGACGCCTGAAAGCGCGCCCGCCGCACCGCCAACTGATAGCCCTGGTCCCCCGGATCGATGTTCAGAGCCTGCTCAAACAGCTTCAGGGCAAGGTCGTATTCTTTACGAGTCTCGGCCACCTGACCGTCTTTGAGGAGCTTTTCACCCTTCTTGGTACGGGCCTCCAGGGGGCCGAGGACTAAGAGGAATACGAGTACAAGACTCAGTGATTCCCGTAAATGCTTGAGTATAGGCATCTTATATGGCGTATGGTAAAATCCGGTAAGGATGAATCGAGCCATCCTGCTACAAGCACTAGACGCCCCACACCGGGATCTCGTGCAATAGGAAATGCAAGCACTTGAAAGCGCCGACAGGGATTAAGATCATCGCCGACAACCGCCGGGCGGGGTATGAGTACCATTTACTCGACCGTTACGAATGCGGCATCGTGCTGACCGGCACGGAAGTCAAGGCGGCTCGCGGCGGCCGGGTGCAGATCGCCGACGCTTACGCCGAAGTGCTGAATAACGAGGCTTGGCTGCAAAACGCTCATATTAGCGAATACAGCCATGGCAACACCGCCAATCATCTACCGATTCACAAGCGAAAGCTCCTGCTGCATCGTAAAGAGATCGACAAATTGCATAAAACCACCCGTGAAAAGGGTCTCACGTTGATTCCCACCAAAATGTACCTAAAGGATGGGCGCATAAAGGTCGAAGTTGCCGTGGGTAAGGGAAAAAAGCTGCATGACAAGCGCGCGACGGAACGCCAACGCGAGCAGGATGCCGAGGCGCGCGCAGCCGTCTCGGCCAAACGACACTAACCCGAAGAGAAAACCGAGCTCATGGAAACTAAAATTACATTTGCGCCTTTCGAGTCAATCGACGCCGACGCGATGGTGCTGATCGCTTTTGAACAGGCCTCGCAAGCGCATCCCTGGATTGCGGAACTGGTGAAGTCAGGTGAATTCACCGGCAAGCTGCTCGATACGGTGATCCTCCATCATCCCAACGGCGTGGGCGCGCGGCGTCTGGTCGCGGTGGGTGGGGGCAAGAGTGACCGGTTCACGACCGCCGAAATGCGGCAGGTGGCCGGCACCGTCGTCCGCGTGCTGAAGGCGAAAAAGATGCGCCGCGTGGCCCTGGTTTTGAGCGAGGCCTTTCAATATCCTGAATTCGTTTCGGCGGCCGTCGGCGGCGCGATTCTGGGCGATTGGGAGCCCGATCTGCACAAGACCAGGAAGGAGCCGGCCGGGGCGATTGACGAGTTTACCCTGGTATGCCCCGGCGGCCTGACGGAGTTGGCCGAATCCTTCACGCGGGGCCAAGTAGTAGCCACCGCGCAGAACTTCGCCCGCGATCTGTCGAACGAGCCGCCCAACATTCTCACCCCCACCGTGCTCGCGCGCCGCGCCGCCCAAATGGCCGCCGAAACGGGCTTAGGCTGCGACATTCTCGATCAGGACCGGATGCGTCAACTCGGCATGGGCGCCCTGTTGGGCGTCTCCCAAGGCAGCGCCGAGCCGCCGCAGATGATCGTGCTCACTTACACCCCGCCGGTACCGCTGACCGGCGTTCATCTGGCCCTGATCGGCAAGGCCGTCACTTTCGATACGGGCGGTATCTCCATCAAGCCCTCCGAAAAGATGGACCTGATGAAGTTCGATATGTGCGGCGGCGCGGCGGCCATCGGTGCCATGCAGGCCATCGCCAGCTTGAAGCCGCCCATCGCCGTCACCGCTTACATCCCTACCGTCGAAAACATGCCGGGCAGCAAAGCCCAGCGCCCGGGCGACATCGTCACCAGCCTCTCCGGCAAGACCATCGAAATCCTCAATACCGATGCCGAAGGCCGCCTGATCATGGCCGACGCCATCACCTACGCCAAGCGGCAAGGCGCCACCCATCTGATTGACGCGTCTACGCTCACCGGGGCCATCGTGGTCGCGCTCGGCGGCGTCAACTCCGGCGTGTTTTCCAACCATGAGCTCTTCCAACGCCGTCTGCTCGATTCGGCCCGGATTATGGGCGAGAAAATGTGGCCCATGCCCATGGACGACGAGTATAAGGAACTGCTGAAGAGCGTTTCGGCCGACATCCCCAACATTGGGTCGCGCGGTGGCGGGGCCATCACCGCCGCCAAGTTCATTGAAGAATTCGTCGAAGGCACGCCCTGGATTCACCTGGACATCGCGGGCACCGCCTGGATCGAAGAGTCCAAGCCCTACATGGCGAAGGGGCCCACCGGAGTCGCCCTCCGCACCTTCATCCACCTCGCCCAAAACTGGGAATAGCCCGCGCCTTCATTGCTATAAAGCCTCTTCGAGCCGCGACCGGAGGAAGCGGGCCAACGGGCTAAGGCCACGGGAGAAGATGCCTCCTCCAGCCGCGACCGGAGGAAGCGGGCCACGACTCCCGTCCGCTGATGCATTTTCCAACACGAACTGGGCCTTGACACCGGGCGAAAACTCGTCACGCTCCGTAACATATTGATAAATATGGAGTTGAAGTAATGGGTCCGGAGGGGCCTGAAAGGGGGTAGACGCTCCCGTTTTCACAAGTGCTTCGGGGTCAAGTCGATAGCAGGAATTTGTAACCATTTTGTAACAGAGGCCACGCCAAAAAAAGGCTTGCTTTTGGAGATGCTCTGAAATACACTTCAAAGTGTCTCGTTATCTAGGGCTTAGCGAGGCTAGGGTAGAAATGCCCTCCCCGATCTGAAGGGGATTGAAACACTAGTAACTCTTTTGACTGAAACAATTTTGCTTTTTTTTGTAGAAATGCCCTCCCCGATCTGAAGGGGATTGAAACGGTAAAATTGAATCATGAGTATTCACAGCCGAGTCCAAGTAGAAATGCCCTCCCCGATCTGAAGGGGAT
>JANLPT010000085.1:0-2653 GCA_031367405.1 Bryobacteraceae bacterium | reverse complement strand
ACACGTTCGTCAAGTTGATCGGGCCGGGTGATCCGATCCGCTTGACCACTAACGCCAAAGTCGAACGGATGTCGCAGTGGTCGCGCGACGGAAAGTGGATTGCCTTTGGACGCCGAAGCCAAGGCGTCAATGAATTCGTTGTGATGCCGGCGCTGGGCGGTCCCGAAAAGGTGATCGCGAGTTCCAGCGGTGTTTACGGTTTCTGGACTCCGGATAGCCAATGGCTGGTAGTCGCCGACGGCCAGCCGCGCAGTCTTTTTCTTGCACCAGTGCAAGGCGGTGAAAAGAAACTCCTTATCGGTCCGCTGCAAGGCAAAGGGAGCGTAAATGCGGGTATTGTCGCTCCGGACGGCCGCAACTTGGCCGTAAGCTTCCAAACGGGCGACTACCGGCCGCTCTACGCGGTACCGATGGCGACAGGGTACAAGGTGCAAGGGGAACCGCGGCTGCTCGTACCTCCCGATTGGTTCCTGACTAGTATGGCGTGGACGCCGGACAGTAAGGAAATCGTTTTCATCCGGGCAATCGGCGACGCGAATGCTGGTGGAATCACTTACATGTACCGGGTGGGGCTCGATGGCAGCGCCCCGAAGCGCATCGATTACGTAGGCGACAATCCTTGGTTCCTGGACGTGTCGCTGCAGGGCCACCGGCTGGCCTACACCCGGTTGCAACGCGACATCAACATCCATCGCTTTGAGTTGGAGGCCGATGGCACCATTCGTAAGCCCAGTGAAGCGATTGTCTCTTCGTCCCGGCGCGAAGAAGACGCTTCCTACTCCCCCGATGGATCTCGCATTGTCTTTACTTCGAACCGGACGGGCTCCGATGAACTCTGGCTCGCCGGAAGCGATGGACAGAAGCTCTCGCAACTCACGACGTCGGTGTACCCGGATGCAACGAGACGTCCGCGCTGGTCGCCCGACGGAACGCAGATCGCTTATGCCACGCGCCCTCAGGGTGTCAACACTCAAGACATATTCGTGATCTCCGCCGCTGGCGGCGCTCCCCGCCAACTCACAACGGATCCCGCAAGCGATAGTCTGCCCGCTTGGTCGCACGATGGGAAATCAATCTATTTCAATTCCAATAGAACTGGGCAAAACGAGATTTGGAGAGTGCCCTCGGAAGGTGGCCAAGCCAGTCAGGTAACGCGCAACAGAGCGGGGTCTCCGGTCGAATCGCCGGATGGACAATGGCTCTATTTCCTTCGTGCCGACGCGCTCTATCGTATGCCGGCGGCTGGCGGCGACGAGCAGGAAATGGGCAAGGCGAACAGCTTCCTGCCAACCTCCCGAGGCGTCTACACTGTGGTGAGCGAACTTGGCGAACGGTCCGCAACCATTCGCCTGCTTCCCATTTCCGGGGGCGCTCCGAAGATCCTGGGCAAGATCGCGCGACCATTCCACAACGGACTCAGCCTGTCGCCGGACTTCAAGTATTTGTTATTCTCCCAGTACGACCAATCCGCCGCCGACATCATGCTGGTGGAGAACTTCCGCTAGTCCCTTACGTTAACCCCCGGCAAGCTGATACGATGCCAGAACGCAGGATAAACACTCTTGCCGATGACGAGATTTCTCTTGGAGGTTGAACGGACACAATGGCGACCAATCGAGGCGTGGCATATATGGCTCCCGGCAAGGTGGAGATTCAGTCGATTGACTTCCCGACGCTGGCGTTGGGGCACCGGAAATGCGATCACGGGGTGATCCTGAAAGTAGTAACGACCAATATTTGCGGCAGTGACCAGCACATGGTGCGGGGCCGCACGACGGCTCCTGCCGGGCTCATTCTGGGCCATGAGATAACGGGCGAAGTGATCGAGGCGGGTCGCGATGTGGAGTTCATCAAGCAAGGCGACATCGTCAGCGTCCCTTTCAACATTGCTTGCGGACGTTGCCGCAATTGCAAGGAAGGGCGCACCGGCATCTGCTTGAGCGTCAATCCCTCGCGCCCGGGCGCGGCTTATGGCTACGTCGACATGGGCGGTTGGGTAGGCGGCCAGGCCGAGTATGTGATGGTGCCTTACGCCGACTTCAACCTATTGAAGTTCCCGGATCGAGATCAGGCATTGGCGAAGATTGCGGATTTAACCCTCTTGAGCGACATCTTCCCCACCGGCTTCCATGGCGCGTACTCGGCTGGTGTCGGGCCGGGTTCGATTGTCTATGTGGCCGGTGCCGGCCCGGTGGGCTTGGCCTGCGCGGTGAGTTGCCAGCTGTTGGGCGCGGCTTGCGTGATTGTGGGCGACATGATTCCCGAGCGTTTGGCGCAGGCGCGCAGCTTCGGCTGCGAGACGATTGACTTGCGCACGAGTTCGAATCTGGCCGAAATGATCGCGCAGATTGTGAAGGTTCCCGAAGTGGATTGCGCCGTCGATTGCGTGGGCTTCGAAGCCCGCGGCCATGGCGCGGACACGGTGGTGGAGCGTCCGGCGACGGTCTTGAACTCGCTGATGGAGGTGACCCGCGCGGGCGGCGCGATCGGCATTCCGGGACTCTACGTGACTGGCGATCCGGGCGGCGTGGACGACAATGCCAAGGTGGGTATGTTGGGCATTCGGATTGGTCTTGGTTGGGCCAAGAGCCACACCTTCTGCACGGGACAAACGCCCGTGATGAAGTATCATCGGGCGCTGATGAACGCCATT
>JANLPT010000068.1:0-6299 GCA_031367405.1 Bryobacteraceae bacterium | reverse complement strand
CAACCGCCGCAACGCCGAAAAGTCCACCGGACCCCGCACCGCAGAAGGCAAAGCCAAGACCCGCCTCAACCCCCTAAAACACGGCCTCACCGCCGAAACCATCGTCCTGCCCTTCGAAAGCCAAGCCGACTACAACGAGCTCCAACAATCCGTTCTCGACGACCTCCAACCCCAAGGCATCACTCAACAAATCCTCGTCGAGCGCTTCGTCCAACGCCACTGGATTTCTCAGCGACTCGCCCGCACCGAACGCGCCTGGCTGCAAGCTCTCTACCAAGCCCAACTGACCGAAGGCATCAAAGATGCCAAAAATCCCAACCCCGACCCCGAACCTTACGAAGGACTCACCATCAGCCTCCTCCAAGCCCCCGGCGACCCGCATGACCTCATCCACAAGAACTTCTTCCGCTACCGCGCCCAAATCGAACAGGATTTCCAACGCGCCCTCCGCGCCTTAGAACGCAATCACCTCCTCGTAACCCCATCAGAAGAAAACGATAACCCCGAATTTGGCTCTGTTTCGCAAAACAGCCCGTCCGAACCCGCACCCATCGCCCGCGGGACCCCCTCTGAGACCACGCCACCGCCGGGCGAAATCGCATCAAGAGACTCGCCGGACACTACTGACGACCCTATCGGTGCCCGCACGTGAGGCCGAAACAGGCCAAGCCATGGCCATTACTTCACCCGGCCGTTAAGCGCGAGGTCCCCCTTGAGCCTTAGGCGAAGCGGGCGTGGTATAAACGTTCAAACCATGTCCACGCCCAAGTACGACCACGCCAAACTTTTTCTTGTCAGCCTGCTGGCGCTCATGACCGCCGGGATCAACTTTGCCCTTCGCTCGAGCGTCGCTTCCGACCTGCAATCCACCTTCTTCGATCCGCTCGACCGGCTGAGCTCCGCCGCTATGACCGGTGCCGTGCTCGGCGTGGCTTCGCTCGGCTTCGCCATCACCATCGCCATCGGCAGCCCCATGCTCGACTACTTAGGGATGGGCCGTCTACTGGCCCTCTCGTCGGTTTGTTTTATCATCGGTACCCTCACCGTCATGTTCGCGGGCGAGATTACTTCGGGCCCCTCGATTTATTGGACCGTTTGGGGCGGCATGGTGATCATCGGCATCGGCTGGGGACTCGTCGAGACCGTCATCAATCCACTGACGACCGCCATCTATCCCAACGACAAAACCGCTAAGCTCAACACGCTCCACGCCTGGTGGCCCGGTGGTATTATTATCGGCGGCTTACTCGGTCTCGCCCTGGCGCACTTTGGCGCTTCATGGAAGGTCAAGTTAGCTTGCACCCTGATACCGGCGGCTATCTTCGGCGTTATGAGTTTAACCTTAAAGTTTCCGCCCACTGAGCGTGCCGCAGCCGGCATCCCCGCCAGCCAAATGTTCCGGGAGTTACTCAAGCCATTCTTTCTGGTCTGGTTCTTTTCGATGTTTCTCACTGCAGCTTCCGAACTCGCCCCTGGCCAGTGGGTTGACCTGGCCCTTTCCCGCACCGTCGGCATGCAAGGCATCATCCTATTGATCTATGTCAGCGCCTTGATGTTCGCCATGAGGCACTTCGCCGGACCGATCGCCCATAAGCTTTCTCCGGTCGGGTTACTCTGGATTTCCGCGCTGCTGGCTTCATTGGGTCTGGTCGCGCTCAGCATGGCGAACTCGCCAGTCACCGGATTTATGGCCGCCACACTCTGGGGTATTGGGGTTTGTTACATGTGGCCCACCATGCTGGCCGCCGCCGCCGAACGCTTCCCGCGGGGCGGCGCTTTGTTAATGGGCCTGATGGGCACCGCCGGTAACTTATCCATCTTCCTGGTGCTTCCTAAGTTAGGCCAGATCTTCGATACCGCCAAGATTGAGAAAGCAGGCGGCGAGGCAGCCTTCAATAAACTCGCCGGACCCGAACTGGAAAGCGTGTTGAGTGCCGCTGCCTCCAAGTCATTTCAAGCCGTCGCCATTCTACCCGCCATATTGTTAGTGGTTTTCGGCGCAATCTGGCTCTACGATCGCTCCCGCGGCGGCTACAAACCCGAAACACTCTAACGCCGTGGGCTAGCTAGACCGTAAAAGACCATCGATATGTATCTCTTCGCCCTCTATCTCCTGGCTCTCAATACCTTCGCGCAGACTTACTTCAGCGTGCCCGGTGCCGATGCGCCAGAGCTAGCCGCTTTTGGTCCTCGTGCCGTCGGCGTCAGAACAATTGAGTTAGTGAACCCAGGCCAAGTGGATATCCTAAAGTACAATGCCGACAGTAAGTCCGCCCCCATGGCAGACCGCCGCCTGAAAGTCGAGGTCTGGTATCCCGCCACCTTGGCTACGGGCGAGCAAGCCCACACCGTTTACGAAAGCCCGATGGCCGGGCGCGCCGTACCCAGACCCGGCATGCCCTCCACGTTCCAGGTGCTCGGGAAGGCCAAGCGCGACGCTGCCCCGCAGAAGGGCGAAAAGTTCCCGCTCGTCATCGTCTCCCACGGCTATCCAGGCTCCCGGATTTTTCTCTCTTACCTCACCGAGAACCTCGCCTCCAAGGGCTACGTCGTCGCCGCGATTGACCACACGGATTCCGTTTTCGGCGATATTCGCGCCTTCCCCAGCACGCTTCTCCATCGCTCCGCCGATCAACTCTTCGTCCTCGAAACCCTCAGCCGGCCCAATGGCGATTTTCCTATTGACGCCACCAAGGCCGCCATCATCGGTTACTCCATGGGCGGCTACGGTGCGCTCGCCAGCGCTGGCGCGGGCTACAATCCGAAGTCTGCCGTCGCCACCATGGTGCCCGGCGGGTATCTCGAAAGCTGGACGGCGGGCCACGAGAAATTCACTGCCCGCAAACCAGCCAACTTGAAAGCCATCATCGCCATCGCCCCCTGGGGTGCCGCGCCCCCCATGAATAGCTGGGACAACAAGGGCCTCGAAGGCATTTCACTGCCTTCCCTGTTCATCGTCGGTGACCAGGACGACATCTCCGGTTATGAGAAGGGCGTCAAGCGTGCCTTTGACGGTGCCCGGAACTCCGAGCGCTGCATGCTGGTTTATGAGAACGCCCGTCACAATGTCGGCGGCAATCCGGCCCCCGAGGGCGTCGCGCTCGACTTCACCGCCCGCGAAGTTTTTGAAGAACCCGTCTGGCGAAAGGACCGTATCCTGGCCATCAACCAGCACTTCGCCACCGCCTTCCTCGACCTTTATTTGAAGGGAGACGAGACCCGTCGCGCCTACCTGCACCCCGGCACCAAACGGGCTGCCGACGCCACCTGGACCGCCAAACCGGGCGAACCAGGCGGCAAATTCAGCACCGGCGACGGCGGCTACTGGAAAGGCTTCCAACGCCGCTGGGCGCTAGGCCTGCAAATGCAGTGCTACGACGCCGGCCAACCCGCCGTTAGCCCACCGCGTTAAGCTGGCCCATGCCGGGCACACCGCCCCACGTCTTAACCGCCGTGGGCTAGGAAGAGTACCGGCGACGCGTTCGTGCGCGCTCCGCCCGCAAGACTTGCGCCTCGTTGAGCCCGAAGTAATGGGCAATCTCGTGCCACACCGTTTCGGCAACCATACGCCGCAGATGTTGGCTATTGCGCGCCAGACGCTCATGGGGCATCCGGTAAATGGTGATGCGGTCAGGCATGGCAAACCCATCGTTCACCCCCCGTTCCGTCAGTGGCCGGCCCTCGTACAGCCCCAGTAAGCCTGGCTGCGGCGCATCGTCTTCCACCACCAGCAAAACGTTACGCATGCGCGAACGATACGCGGCCGGGATGCCGGCCAAGGCATCCTCCACCAAGTGCTCGAACGCCGCCAGAGTCATAATAGGAGTCCATGGATCCCGTCAATCATGAGCGTCTGGCCAAGCAAGCCGACCGCCTCGCGCTTACCCAAATCACCCGCCACATTTTCGTCTGTGCTGACCAATCTAAACCGCAATGCTGCACCAAAGAAGAGGGCCTCGCCGTTTGGGATCTCTTGAAGACCCGCCTCGCCGAACGCGGCCTCACCGGCATCTTCCGCACCAAAGCCAATTGCCTGCGCGTCTGTGAACAAGGGCCGTTGGCGGTCGTCTACCCCGAAGGCACCTGGTACCACCATCTGGCTCCGGATATGATCGACCGTTTGATTGACGAGCATCTGATCGGCGGCGAACCACTAGCCGAATACGTCTTCGCAACGAAGCCACTTTCCCCTTAGCCAGTAGGGCGGCGTTACATCGGAACCGGACGGCCCATCGACTTATAGATGTCCTCAATGGTCTTGATATTCGCCGCCGCCTTCTTGTTGGCCTTGTCGTACACCAGCACCTGCCGGTAAGCGCGCAACGCCGCCGGATACTTGCGGAACGGCGGCATCTGTTCGTTGAACATATTGAAGTCGCCTAATGCCAGATTTGACTCGGCCAAAGCCGCCTTCAACACCACCGCATCCTTGGGCGACGTCTTCAAAGCCCCCTCCAGCGCGGCGATAGCCTCCGCGTGTTTACCGGCCTTGATCATGGACTTGGCTTCCGTCACCGCCTTGGGGTCCAGAGCCATCAGCGATCCAGCGAGAGTAGAAAGAAGAATGAACTTGCGAAGCATCCTTCAATTCTAGCGGATAATGATAAGTTAGCCCTTCGTTTCATGGACAAAATCATCATCGTTGCCATCGATGGCCCGGCCGGGGCCGGCAAATCGACCATCGCCCGCTCGGTTGCCGAACGCCTCGGTTTCCTCTACATCGACACCGGCGCCATGTATCGCGCGATCGCGCTGTGGGCCTTGCGCACCAGCACGGCGCTCGATGACATGCATCGCCTGGAGGCGCTCGCCGTCTCCTCCGATCTCCAGCTCAATGGACCCGGCCGCATCATGCTGAACGGCGAGGACGTCAGTGACGCGATTCGCGATCCCGCTGTTTCCGATGCCGCTTCGAAAGTCGCCCTCGTGGCTGGCGTGCGCCGCGCCCTCGTTGAAAAACAGCAGACCTTGGGTGAGAAAACCAGTGTCGTCATGGAAGGCCGCGACATCGGCACGGTCGTTTTTCCTGAGGCTCAAGTGAAGTTTTATCTCGACGCCAACGCTGGTATCCGGGCCGGCCGCCGCGCCCTGGAGCTGAACGAGCGCGGCCAGGACGTCTCCGTTCAGGATCTCGAACGCGAAATTGAGGAGCGTGACCGGCGCGACCGCGCGCGGGCCCATTCACCGCTCCGTCAGGCCGAGGATGCGGTTTATCTCGATACCAGCACCCTATCGGCCGTCGAGGTGGAAGACGAAATACTGCGTGTGGTGCGTGCCCGCACGTCCAATGGAAAGAGTCTAACCCGTCAGCATGTTGAATAGTCTGTTGGTGATGAAGTTCGGTGGCAGCAGCATGGGCTCCGCAGAACGAATTAAGGTTGCCGCGCAGTTGTGTATCGCGCAAAATTCCTTGCGCCCCACGGTGGCGGTGGTGTCGGCGATGTCGAAGGTGACGGATCTGCTGCTGGAGACGCTGCGGTGTGCCGAATCCGGTGATTCGGAAGGCGTCGAACGCCATTCCGGCCATCTACGAGTGCGCCACGAAGAGACGGCGCGGGAGTTGTTCCCGGGTCCGGCGATGGCCCCGGTTCTGGAGGCAGTCCTCGAGAAAATTGCTGGTTTGATGCGCGAATTTGAGCGGATCTCCGGGGGTATTCTGCTGCTGGGCGAGCGCCCGCCGCGCTCCGTTGACGAAGCCGTGGCCATCGGCGAACGCTTAAGCGCGATGTTGCTCTCGAGCTTCCTCGATGCGACGGGGACGCCTTCGCAGGCCATTAACGCCCGTCAGGTGATCGTCACTGACACTTGCTTCGGCAATGCGACGCCGCTGCTCGATCCGACGCGCGAGAAATGCGGACAAGTCCTGGGGCCGCTCTTGGCGCAGCGCATTCTGCCCGTGGTCACCGGTTTCAACGGTGCCACCCTCGATGGCCGTCCGACCACCCTGGGCCGGGGCGGCTCTGACTTTTCCGCCTCCATCCTGGCGGGTGCTCTGGACGCAGGCGAGCTTTGGATTTGGACCGATGTCGATGGCATCATGAGTGCCGATCCGCGCCTGGTGAAAGACGCCGTCGTGCTGCCGGAAGTGAGTTATCGCGAAGCCGCCGAACTCGCCTACAACGGAGCCAAGGTGCTGCATCCGCGCACGCTTGCGCCGCTGGTGGAAAAGAACATTCCCGTATGGAGCAAAAATAGTTTTAACGTTTCAGCTCCCGGCACCCGGATTGTGCCGGTGATTGCGGCCCCCGGCGGCGCGCGTGCCGTTACGTCAATGGCCAATGTCGCACTGGTTTCCATTG
>JANLPT010000054.1:0-24635 GCA_031367405.1 Bryobacteraceae bacterium | reverse complement strand
GGCCCCCCGATGATCACTATCCTCCTCGTCGATGACCACGCGCTTGTCCGCCGCGGCTTTCGCCGTTTGATTGAAGACGAAGCTGACTTACAAGTGACCGGCGAAGCGGGCGATGGCCTCGAAGCCGTCGCGATGGCCGCCAGACTGAAGCCCCAAGTAATTGTGATGGACTATGCGTTACCCGGCATCAATGGCGTCCTCGCCACCCGGCAAATCCTGGCCGCGCAGCCCACTACCGCGGTGCTGATTCTCAGTATGCACACGGAAGCGCAATACGTGGAGAACAGCATTGATGCCGGCGCGCGTGGCTATCTGATGAAAAACGCTCTCGATCTGGAGTTAGTCGATGCTATACGGCGCTTAGCGGCCGGTGAACGGTTGATCGATCCGAAACTCGAAAATCCGGACGGCAAGCGCCGCGGCCTGACGACGCGCGAACTCGAAGTGTTACAGCACATTGTCGCGGGACGATCCAATAAAGAGATCGCCGGCGTGCTGGATATTAGCGTACACACCATCGCCGTGCATCGCGCCCACATCATGGACCAGTTGGGTCTCCACAATGCCGCTGAGTTAGTCGCCTACGCGATTCGTAACGGCTTGGTGACTAACCCTTGACCCGGCGTCAGTTACTATTCGCTGCCGCCGCGCCGAACAGCACACCCGGTTTCTCTTTTACCGATGTTACAGCCAGCGCCGGCCTCCACTTTCGCCATAACTCCGGCGCGTTCGGCAGTAAGTATCTTCCTGAAACGATGGGTCCCGGCTGCGCCTTCATCGACTACGACGCCGACGGCTGGCCGGACATCTTACTTTTAAATGACAGCGATTGGCCTGGCCACCAGCGCCAGCGTAGTACCATCGCCCTTTACCGCAACAACCGCAACGGCACCTTCAGCGATGTTACTCGTGCGGCCGGGCTCGACTTCGAAATGTACGCCCTCGGCGTTGCCGTTGCGGACTATGATAACGATGGCTACCCGGACCTTTACATCACCGGCGTCGGCCAAAATCGTCTATTGCGCAATAATCGCCGCGGCGGTTTCGCCGATGTCACGGCCAAGTCTGGCCTAGGTGGGCGGCAGGCTTTTAGCACCTCTGCGCTATGGTTCGACTATAACCGCGACGGCTTACTCGACTTATTCGTGTGTAACTACGTTCGTTGGACCCAAGCCACTGACGTATCGTGCAGCCTCGACGGCAAGACTAAGTCCTATTGCACGCCCGAGGCCTATCGTGGCTCCACCTGCTGGCTGTTCCGTAACAAAGGCGACGGCACGTTTGAAGACGTCACCGCCAGCAGCGGCATCTTCGATTCCACCTCGAAGTCGTTGGGTGTCGCCATGCTTGACTATGACGAGGACGGTTGGCCGGACTTAGTCGTGGCCAACGACACCAGCCCCAACCGGCTGTATCGCAACCGCCGCAACGGCACCTTTGAAGAAATGGGCTTGCGCGCCGGTATCGCTTTCAGTGACGACGGCAAAGCCCGGGCCGGCATGGGCGTCGACGTCGGCGCTTTCGATGGCAGCGGCCGCCCCGGCATTGCCATTACTAACTTCGATAACGAAATGACGGCGCTCTACCGGCGTCAAACTGGCGCGCGCTATGAGGATCTGGCCGCCTCGAGCGGCGTGGCTGCCATCACGCGGAACACCCTGGGCTTTGGCTGCCAGTTTCTCGACGCCAACCTTGACGGAAAACTCGACTTACTCATCGTCAATGGCCATATCGACGATACCGTGCGGAACATCCGCCGCGAAGCATCTTACGCCCAGCCTCCTCATTTATTCTTGAACGAGGGCCAAGGTAAATTCCGCGATGTCGCTCGCCAACTCGGGCAGGCTTTCGCCGCACCGCGTGTCGGCCGCGGCCTCGCCATCGCCGACTTCGACCGCGACGGCGACCTTGACGTGCTCATCACGACGAATGGCGGCGAACCGTTGCTTCTCAAAAACAACATCCAGAATGGCAATCGTAGTGTGCGCTTCCGGTTGCAAGGCAAAAAGTCGAATCGCGATGCCATCGGTGCCGTCGTGAAGCTGATCGATGGCGCGGAAACGCAATGGCGCATGGTCCACAGCGGTTCGAGCTACTTGTCGCAATCGGAACTCACGCTCACCTTCGGCGTGGGCCAACGCGACCGCATCCCGCGCGTGGTGATCGAGTGGCCCAGCGGCCGCGTGGATGAGCACAAGAACCTGGCTACGGGCCGCCTTTACGAATGCATCGAAGAAAGCCTTTTACGCCCCCTCGACGGTTACTGACCCGCTATTCTGGAACAGGAGGCCGATGGCTTGAAGGTATTAGTGCTGGGTGGCGGCGGGCGTGAACATGCCCTGGCTTGGCGGCTGGCTCGCAGTGCGTCTGTCACGCGGGTCTATGTTTCGCCCGGCAACCCGGGCATGGCCAACGTGGCTGAGTGCATCGCGCTCGATTCTTCAACGCCGGAAGAATACCTGGGCCTCGCCGAACGTCTGGGCGTCGACCTGACCGTGGTCGGCCCCGAGGTGCCCCTCGTCGCCGGTGTCGTCGACCTCTTCCGCGAATGCGGTAAGCCCATCGTCGGCCCCACCCGCGCTGCGGCGGCACTCGAAGGCAGCAAGGTCTTCGCCAAAGAGATCATGAACGACGCGGGCATCCCCACGGCGCGTTATACGATCGCCGAAACCGAATCCGAGGCGATTGCCGCCCTGCCTCGCTTTGAGTTGCCCGTGGTGCTGAAAGCCGATGGGCTGGCCGCCGGCAAAGGCGTTGTCGTCGCCAACACCTGGGCGGAAGCACAGAACGGCGTCCACGCTCTTTTCTCGGGCCAACTCGCCGGCGATGCGGGCCGGCGCGTCGTCATTGAAGATTTCCTGCCTGGCCGCGAAGTTAGCTTCATTGTCTTAACCGATGGCGAAACGGTGCTGCCGCTCGCCGCGACGCAGGATCATAAAGCGGTCCACGATCATGACCAAGGCCCCAATACGGGAGGTATGGGTGCGTTTTGCGCCGACGGTATCTTGACGGCGACGGAAACCCAGGAAGTGCTGGATCGCGTCATCCATCCAACCCTCCGCGCCATGGCCGAACGCGGCGCGCCGTTCACCGGCTTTCTCTACGCCGGCTTAATGTTGACGTCGAAAGGCATTCAAGTGCTCGAGTTCAATGCGCGTCTGGGCGACCCGGAATGCCAGACGCTGATGCATCGCATGAATAGCGACTGGGGGGCCATCCTGCTTCGCGCGGCCATCGGGAAGCTGGCCGGTGCCACCCTCAACTGGGATGCCGCCCCTAGCGTCTGTGTCGTGGCGGCGGCGGCCGGATATCCGGGCCACGTCCGCCTGGGAGACGCGATCACCGGTGTGCGCGATGCCGAAGCCGGCGGGGCTGTCGTTTTCCACGCCGGTACGCGGCTGACGGATGGTATTCTCGAAACCGCCGGGGGCCGGGTACTCGGCGTCACGGCATCGGGAGCCGATCTGCGCGCCGCCATGAACAGAGCCTACTTAGGCATGCAGCAGATTCGCTTCGACGGCATCCACTTCCGTCGCGACATCGGGGCCAAGGGCCTTAAATAGCAGTTCGATGATCGCCCAACGGGATCACCAGCGGTTCCGGCGCGCCTTGCCACACGAAGGCAAAATGTCGCGAAGGCCGGACGTTCTTGACGGCAAGCGGACGGAAGCAGGCGACGCATTCGCCCCCTTGGTGCCGGACGCTCCGGTAGGCGATGCCCAACGAACCAGCCTCCCCGAGTACGTTCGCCAATTGCTGCGACGCAGTGTAATGGTCCGGCTCATGCACCTGATCCCAACCTTCGCGGACATCGTGGAAATCGCCCGTAAAGTCTGCCAAATAAAGACGCATTTCCATTCGTGCCTCCAGCAGGCCCACCTCCGCCAGCTCCCGGCCGCGATGGTAGATCACCTCCCGCTGGGCTGTCTCCAACGCCCGGCCCGCGTACCAGGCTCCCCGATGCGCACTGTTAAACCGGCCCCCACCCAGGCGCGGATGACAAAACGAAGCCATGATCACGCTCGCCATCGGCTGCCCCAGCACCCACTCTTGCTTCGGCAAACGGTGAATCTGCCCCGCTTCGGCGCGCACCCGGTCATCGGTAAGACACTCGAGCGCCAACACCGCTTCCAGATCCTCTGGCGACGCGACCCGATCCAGGATGCCCACGGTGGGATAACGGCTCGGAATCAAGCGGTTCGTGTCGCGCCAGTCTATTTGCGCAATCGGAGGGAGATTGACCGTCACGCGCCCAGGCGTCCGTCAACCAGACGACGTACCTGAAATAGCCCATCCAGCCCCCCATTCGTCATCAATTCGATGGCCGGACGGCCCCCGAACAACGCATTCCGGTTGGGCAGGCGAACCCAGCTATCTGCCAATGTTTCATCAGGATAGAGGATATGCAACGCCTTGTAGATTCCCATGATCAGGGAGATTCGCGTCAACGTGTCGTAAGACAACGTCCCGCATTTCCCTGACTTGTACTGATAGAAAGTCGACTCGCCCGGCCAACCTAACAAAGCCCGCATCTCCTCATTCGACAGTCCCCAGACCTGGCCGATATTGAGAAACGTTCGAAGTCCAGGTCCGGACAGTTTTTCAGCTTCAAAGCGATTCGACTCTAATATTGGAGCTATTACTGCTGTTGCCATATGTAATCTCTAATTCAAGAGTACACTCATCACGGGCCGCAGTCAAGTCATCGTAGCGATGGCCCAACGTATTCACTCTCCCATCGCGCAGCCGCGAGTGATACCAGCCAATCGAAAGGCGACGACGAAAAAGACGATATGATGAGGTTGTCTGGATTCCATGTTCCGGCTAAATCTATGCGACGACCGCCATTCTTTTCGACCATCGCTGCCGCCATGGCTTTAGCCACCGCATGATCCCCGTGGCCCTCACGATCGCGGGCTCCGACCCTTCTGGCGGCGCAGGCATTCAAGCCGACCTGAAGACTTTTCATCAGTTCGCCGTGTATGGCGAAGCGGCCATCACCCTGCTGACCGTCCAGAACACCGTTGGCGTCATGGCCATGGAAATCCTCGCGCCGGACTTTGTCTCCGCTCAAATCCGCGCCGCAGTCGAAGACATTCCGCCCCACGCCGTTAAGACCGGTGCCCTCGGCAGCCGGGCCATGGTGGAGGCGGTGGCCTACGAACTGGCTTCGCTTAAATGCCCCATCGTGGTTGACCCTGTTATGATCTCAAAACATGGCGCGCCCCTCCTGACTGAAGATGCCCGCGCCGCCGTCATCACCCTACTGATGCCGCTCGCGACCCTCGTCACGCCCAACTTACACGAAGCCGAAGCGATGACCGGCCATCCTGTAACTCATCTGGGTCAAATGAAAGAAGCCGCCCGGGCACTCATCGCCTTGGGAGCCAAAGCCGTCCTGATCAAAGGCGGCCACTTAGCCGGCGCAGCCATTGACTTACTCTACGACGGCCAGCACTTCCACACTTATCCGGCCCCGCGCATCGAAACCGTGCATACCCACGGCACTGGCTGCACTTACTCCGCCGCTATCACCGCCCTGCTGGCCCGCGGTTTGCCGCTAACCGAGGCTCTGCCCCGGGCCAAGCACTACATCACCGAAGCCATCCGCTCGAATCCTGGCCTGGGCCGCGGCCAGGGTCCGGTGAATCACTTCGCCGGCTAGTTGTCCGCTAGGTTCTACCATAGGAATATGTTCAGACTGTTACTCGTGTCCGCGCTCGCCGTGACTCTCGCGTTCGGTGCCGACGCCGCCGGCAAATGGCGTCTCCAGTCTCAAACTGCCGCCGGTGCCAAAACCAAAGCCGAACTCGAGATCCGCGAAGACTGGGGCGCGTGGAGCGCCGTGCTCATCATTGAAGACGATAAGATTCCGCTCAAGGGCGTTGCGGTGGACGGCAATCAGGTCACCTTCCAGGTGCCCACCGAGGATGCCATCTACACGGTCACCGGCGTCGTCAAAGGCGACCAAATGGAAGGCACGTTCACCGCCACCGATGGCACCAAAGGCACCTTTAAAGGCCAGCGCCAATAAATTTCATTGACATCTCAAAGTATTCGTACTAGTTTATTAGTATGAAGCAACGGAAGTCCGTTCTCACCGAGCAAGAGCTTGAGTTGATGAAGATCGTCTGGCAGCGTGATTCGGTCACCGTGCGCGATGTTTACGAGTCTTTGCTCGAACATCGCAAAATCGCCTACACCACGGTGATGACGATGATGGGCATTTTGCAGGAGAAGGGCTACGTGACGAAAGCCGAAGACGAAAAGGCCCATGTCTACCGCCCCGCGCAGCCCAAGCAGCAAGTGGTGAACCATCTCGTTAGCGACTTTGTCGAACGCGTCTTTAATGGCTCCGCCAAGCCCTTGTTACTGAATTTGGTGGAAAGCGAAAAGCTCTCGGCTCAGGAACTTGACGAGATCTCGGCATTGCTAAAAAAGAAGGCCGCCAAATGAGCCCCGAATTACTGCTCATCAATCTTGCGAATTACAGCTGGCAGTTAGTCGCGCTGATCGCCATCGGCATCGCCATGCCCATCGTTTTCCGGATGCGCGAACCGCGCTCGCACTTGCTTTACTTACAACTACTCCTGCTGGCCGCTCTACTGCTTCCCGCCCTTCAACCCTGGACGCAACCCATCCAGATGACCCGGGGCGTGTCCCACTTCACCCCGCCGATGAACGCCGCCGGCGCGGTGGCCGGTACCGTCTGGTGGATCTGGCAGGAATACGTTCTCACCCTGATGGCCGCAGGCGCGGGTGCCCGCCTACTCTGGATCGCTTTAGGCCTCTGGCGGCTAAGTAGTTATCGCGAAAACGCCCAACCGATCCAGCTGGCCGGCATTGCCGAGGCCCGGATCGCCACGCTTACCCACGCCCAGGTATCGCAATCCAACGCTGTCTCGAGCCCCGTCACTTTCGGCTATCTGCGCCCCGTCGTCCTTTTGCCGGCCAGCATCGCCGGGCTCTCGGCTGAAGCGCAGTTCGCGGTCGTCGCCCATGAGTTACTCCACGTCCGGCGCGGCGATTGGCTGTTTGCCCTGGCCGAAGAGCTCATCGTCACGGCCCTCTGGTGGCACCCCGCCATCTGGTTTCTGGTGGCCCGGATTCGCCTGATTCGCGAGCAAGTCATTGACCGCGCCGTCATCCAACTAACTGCCTCTCCGCAACCGTATGTTCAGGCTTTGCTCACCCTGGCCGGCAGCCTGCCGCAACCCAGCCTCGCACCTAGTTTTCTGCGCCGCCGCAACTTAGCTTCTCGTATCCAAAATCTACTTACTGAGGTCACCATGTCCCGTACCCGTCTCATCGCTACTTACTCCCTCATCACCGCCTTGGCTACGGCCACGGCCTGGCTCTCCATCGCCACCTTCCCCTTACAAGCTGCGCCGCAGTTTGACCAGGGTAATTCCGGTGTCACCGGCGCGGAAGTCGTTTTGCGCAAGAGTCCCGTTTATCCTTCGCTCGCCAAGCGCAAAGGGATCGAGGGCTCGGTTGTCGTGGAAGCGACGATTGCCGAAAACGGTAGTGTCTCCGACGCGCGCGTCATCTCTGGCCCCTTGGAACTGCGCCGCGCCGCGCTCGAAGCCGTCCTGCAATGGCAGTTCAAAAATGGCCCGACCGCCCAGGTGACACTCAACTTCAGCCTCCTGAAGGATGGCGGCTTGCCGCCCAAGGGCAAGCTCGCCGCGATCAAGATCACCGATGGCTCGCCGGCCGTGATCGACACGTTAAAGGCTCGTTTGGCGCATCTCGAAGGACAACCCCTGAATCCGATCGAAATCTCAGAGATTGTGCGTGCCGTGGCACCCTCGCTGGGCATCTCCTTCAACACTGACGTGGCGACGAATGACGTCACCCTGACGATTGGCAACCCCAGTGAGAGCTTTGCCAAAAGCGACGGGATGCGCCTCCGCGTCGGCGCTAACGTGCAACAAGCCAAACTCGTTTCGAAGACGGTACCAGGCTATCCGCCGCTCGCCAAACAGGCGCGTATCCAAGGCACGGTGCGGTTCAACGCGCTTATCGGCCCCGATGGCCACGTGAAAAACCTGCGTCTGGAATCGGGACACCCGTTGCTCATCGAATCGGCCATGGTCGCGGTTCAGCAATGGGTTTATCAGCCGACGCTGTTGAACGGCAATCCCGTCGAAGTCGTCACCTCGATTGACGTCGAGTTCACGCTCAACAACTAAACGCGAGCCAGTCCCCGGGAAGCGAGTCCATCCCAACGCATGGTTATGATGGAGTAAGCGCTTCCCGGGCTAAAAATTTCCCGCGGAACCGCCGATTAGCTCACTGGAGAGTCCAAAGGAATATTGCATGACTGCCTCGGAATCATTTGCCCGCCCCCTCGAACAAGCCGACCCCGAAATCTTCGCGGCCGTCACTCACGAACTCGAACGCCAACAAAGCTATCTCGAGATGATCGCGAGCGAGAACTTCACCTCCGAAGCGGTGCTCGAAGCCACCGGTAGCATTTTCACCAACAAATACGCCGAAGGCTATCCCGGCCGCCGCTACTATGGCGGCTGCGAATTCTCCGACATCGTTGAGAATCTGGCGCGTGACCGTGCCAAGCAGCTCTTTAACGCCGAATACGCCAACGTCCAGCCCCACTCCGGCTCTCAAGCCAATCAGGCCGCTTACGGTGCCGTCCTGCAGCCCGGCGACACCATCCTCGGGCTTGACCTGGCCCACGGCGGCCACCTCACTCACGGCCATCCCCTCAATTTTTCCGGAAAAATGTACAATTTCGTGGGCTACCACGTCAAGCATTCCGACGAAACCATCGACTACGAAGAAGTCGAGCGCCTCGCCGAAGAGCACAAACCCAAGATGATCGTCACCGGCGCTTCGGCCTACGCCCGTGTCATCGACTTTGCCCGTTTCCGCGAAATTGCCGACCAAGCCGGTGCCCTGCTGCTGGTCGACATGGCCCATTATTCCGGCCTGATCGCCGCCGGACTCTACCCGAACCCCTGCCTGCACGCCGACATCGTCACCACCACCACCCATAAGACACTGCGCGGCCCGCGTTCCGGCCTCATTCTCGCCAAAGCCAAGTACGGCCAGGCCATCGATAAGATGGTTTTCCCGGGCACCCAGGGCGGCCCACTGATGCATGTCGTCGCCGCCAAAGCCGTCTGCTTCCTGGAAGCGATGCGGCCCGAGTTTGCCGACTATCAGCGTCAGGTGCTCGCCAACGCCCGCACCCTCGCTGAATCCTTACAAGGGCACGGCTTCCGCATCGTCTCCGGCGGCACCGACAGCCACATGGTTCTGGTCGACGTCTTCGCTCGCGGCGTCCGCGGCAAAGAAGCGGAAAAAGCTCTCGACATCGCCCACATCACCGTCAACAAGAACGCCATCCCCTTCGACGTCAACCCGCCCCTCAACCCCTCGGGCATTCGCCTCGGCTCCCCCGCCCTCACCACGCGCGGCTTCCGTGAAGACCAGATGCGCGAAGTGGCGGAGCTGATCGCCCTGGTGATCAGCAATCCCCAATCCGATGACACCCTGGCGACCGTCCGCCGGCGCGTCTCATCGCTCACCGATAAGTTCCCTCTCTACGCCTGGAAACTCGCCACCGCGCACGCCTAACTAGTGGTGCGACCGGATGTTTCTATCTTTGCTGTGGCCCGCTTACTCGCCCACGGCGTAAGCCGCGGGGCACATTACACAGCGGTTCGCGCCCCACCGCTAACGCCGTTGGCTAGTTTAACGAAAGTTATAAATCAAGCGGTCGCAGCACTCGTTACCATCACTTACAAATCCATCTGCGTCCCGATCTCCACCACCTGCCGGTAAGGCAAGCCAAAGTACCGGTCCGCCGCCACCGCATTCCGCTGTAGGAAGGCGAAGATCGTCTCCGCCAACGCACCCATGCGGCCTTGGCTCGAAGCCACAAAGCTGTCGCGCCCCAGATAGTAAGTCACCTCGGTGCCCGGAAATGGAATCCCCGCCTGCTTCACCGCCGCCTCCAACACCGCCGGTACTTGCGGCTCTTCCATAAAGCCGTAACGAATGACCACCCGATGAAACCCTTCTTCCGACCGGCTCACCGTGAAGCGCTCCGCCTCCGGCACCAGTGGCCGATTGGCCGTCTGCACCGTCAATAAAATTACCGTTTCGTGCAACACCCGGCTGCGCTCCACGTGATGCACCAGCACCGCGGGCGGCGCCTCCGACCTCGACGCCATAAACACTGCCGTACCTGGTACGCGCGCCACCAGCCGGGCATTGATCCGCTCATGCGCCAATTGCGCCGTCGGGAACCGTACCGCCTCATGATAAGCAATCAACGTCCGCCCCCGGTTCCACAGCACCATCACCGTCATCGCCACCGCCCCAATCAACAGCGGCACATAGCCTCCATCTTTAAATTTGAAAAGATTGGCCCACAAGAACGGCAGATCGAACGCCAGAAATAAGAGCAGCAACGGAATCGCTTTCGTCTTCGCCCATCCCCAACTTTCGCGAATGACGACATAGTAAATACACGAAGTAAATACCATGGTTCCCGTCACCGCCAAACCATAAGCGGCCGCCAACTTACTCGACTCACCAAATACTACGACTAACAGAATGCAGCCTATTGCGAGTAAGTAGTTCACCTGCGGTATATAAATCTGGCCCTGCGCGTCGTGCGCCGTATGCTTCACGCGTACGCGCGGAAAGTAACCGAGCTGCATCGCTTGCCGCGTTAAGCTGAAGGCCCCCGAGATCAACGCCTGTGACGCGATCACCGTCGCCAAGCTGGATAAGATCGCCAATGCGTAAGTCGCCGCCCCCGGCGGTACCATCGAGAAAAACGGATTCTCGAATGTCTCCGGTGCCCGCAGTGCGTGCGCGCCCTGCCCCAAGTAAGCCAGTAACAACGACGGCATCACAAAGCCCATCCAAACCCAGCGGATCGGCCGGATGCCGAAATGGCCCATATCGGCGTAAAGCGCTTCGCCGCCCGTCACCGCCAACACCACCGAAGCCAGAATATGAATGCCGCCCCAGCCGTGCCGCGCAAAGTACCCCACGGCGTGCTGCGGCAACAAGGCCCCCAAAATTTGCGGATCATGGCTGACGTGATAAATGCCCAGCGCCGCCAGCGTCCCAAACCACACAATCATCACGGGTCCGAAAAGCTTGCCGACCAGCCCCGTTCCGTGGCTCTGGATCGAAAACAGCCCCAGCAGAATCAGCACCGTCAGTGGCACCACGTAGGCGTGGAGATCGGGGTTCGCCACCTCCAACCCCTCCACCGCGCTGAGTACTGAAATGGCGGGCGTGATCATTCCATCGCCATATAACAATGCCGCCCCGGCCAAAGCCAGCAAGGCGACGAACGGAATCCGCCCCGAGTTGCCCGTCCGCATCTGTTGCGGCACTAGCGCCAGCAAAGCGAAGATGCCACCCTCTCCGTTGTTATCGGCCCGCATAATGAACACGAGGTACTTGACGAAAACCACCATCGTCAGCGCCCAAAAGATCAAAGACAGAATGCCGAAAAGGTCGTCGCGACTTGCCGCCCGGCCACTCTCCTGTCCCGCCGCATGCAAACACTCCTTCAGCGTATACAGCGGACTCGTCCCAATATCCCCAAACACCACCCCCAGCGCTCCCAACGCCAGCGCCGCAAAACTTCCGTGATGCTGCCCCCCCGCCTCACCCTGGGCGTGACTCTTCATCTCTAATGCCATCCGCCTAGTCTAACGCCGCCGCCGCCAATTGCCGCGCATGGTCACGCACGTCAATCGGCCAATCGAGCACCAACTCCTCAAAGCGCTGCCGTTGGCCCGCAAACAGCGCTCGAATGGCCTCCTCAAAGCCCGGCTCGTTGCCCGCGATGGCCGACATGAAACGGTACGCAGCTTCCTGCGCCTGCCGCACCCGGTCCTTCCCGGCTGACACGTTGCGCGCCTCATCCACCAACCGGCGCAGCGTCACCGACGCCCCACCCGGCTGCAAACCCAACCATTCCCAATGCCGGGGCAGCAAAGTCACCTCCTTCGGCACGACACCCAATTTCGGCCGCCCCACCCGCCGGGGCTCATCCACGGCAGGCTCGTCTACCAGCGCCAGTGCCGCCACCGGCGTCGCCCGCCAGTTCATTTCCACCTGTTCCCCGGTCCGGTCATCAAAAATCAGCACCGTCCCCCGCTCCCCCCGCTCGAGCACCTTCTTCACCTCCACCGCCACCTTACCCATCTCGCCCGTACCAATGCGCCGTGAACCCTCAAATGCCGTACAAGTTATATTCACCATGGTAAAATTATTATACCTTGATAATTTAGAAACTTTTACTGAATGCATTCCGCGAATCCAGTATGATGGCATCCTATGAAACTTCTATTGGTATCGACACTCACTCTCCTTCTGGCCGCCCTTGGATTTGCGGAGACCTCAGACGAAGCTGCGGTTCGCGCCGCGCACGAAGCGTTCGTGAAAGCGGCCAAAGCCGGCGACGCCACCGCCCTGGGAAAGCTACTCGCCGATGGCCTGCAATACAGCCACTCCAGCACCAAAGTGGAAACCAAGCAAGAGTGCATCGCCGCGCTCGTGAAATCGCACGGTAACTTCGAGGTGCATTCGCAGGCCATCCACTCCTATGGCAAGGCTGCGACGATTCGGGCCAAAGTCACCTCCCACGGTGCCTCCGGCGACACGCCCCTCACCATCCTCTCCGTCTGGATGAAAAACGGCAAGGATTGGCAGATGGTGGAGCGCCAGGCAACTCGCATTCCGGCCCCGTAGGCGCAAGCTGAATTCCTGTTAAAGCACTGTGGGGTTTGGAGAACACCAATGAAAGTGTTATTTGCACTAGTCGTGGGCTTTTTGTTTGCGAATTCTTCGGCAAAAGCCATCGGCTCGCAATAAGCACGTGCCGATGCGGCGCACAGACAGCTAGCGCTTGACATCAAAACGGTGCTTGCTAAAGCCCCTGCCGATAAGCGGGAGGAATATCTACGCCTCGCTGCATGTGTCGAACTGAACAACTTAAGGAACGAAACCACAACCGAACCGGCGACGATCGCCGTCGAGATGTACCGGTATCTTGGATTGGCCGGCAAAAGCCTAAAGGATATCGGCAACCCCGATATCCAGACGTTGCTGAAAAGATCCTACGAAAGAGCGCTTGAGGCTGAAAAAGTCCAAACGCTTGCTCAGGTCAAGCAAGTCGAGGCAACGAAAAAAGTAGCAGATGACAGGCGTTTTCAGGTTCGGTACTAAACCATGCCTCCGCTTTTCCCGCCAGCCATTCGGCCACCCCAGCCTAGCTCAAACACCCGCCTTGAGCCGAACTCGGGCGCGCGCTATAATCGGCCTTCCCGACCTCGTTCGTCGAACGCATAAGGAACCCCTTGCCCAAAGTCAGTAACGAGCTCCTCCGGCGCGATGTCCGTATGCTGGCCGACATGCTTGGCGAAGCCATCACCGCCCTCGCCGGATCTCCCGCCCTCACGCTCGTCGAGGACATTCGCAAGCTTTCCCGCAGCCGCCGCGCCGGCGAACCCTCCGCCGAACAGGACCTCGCCCAACACATCGCCGCGCTCGACGAAGCCCAAATCCAAACCGTCGTCCGCGCCTTCACTGTCTTCCTCGACCTGTCGAACCTGGCCGAAGATCGCCATCGGATCCGCGTCCTCCGCCAACGCGAGTTAGAGCGCGAGCCGCTCGGCGAATCTATCGGTGCCGCCATTGCCACCCTTCAGGCGCAGGGCTTCACCGCGCCTCAGGTGCAACAAGCCCTCCAGCGCCTCTCGATTGAACTCGTCTTCACGGCCCACCCCAGCGAAGCCAAGCGCCGCGCCGTCCGCGCCAAACTCCGCCGCATGCGCGAGTCTCTCCAGCAACTTGACCGGCCGGATCTCGTTCCCCGCGAACGCCGCGATCTCGAAGCGAACCTCCGCACGGAGCTCACCGTCCTTTGGCAAACCGAATTCCTCCGCCCGCGCCGCCCCACCGTACTCGAAGAAGTCGACCGCGTCCTCTCCATTGCGCCGCGGATTTGGGAAGTTACGCCCCGCATCTACGAGGCTCTCCGCCGCGCCCTCGCCGTCAATTACCCCGGCCACCGTTTCGAGATGCCCGTCTTCCTGCGCTTCGGCTCCTGGGTCGGCGGCGACCGCGATGGCCATCCCGATGTTACTGCCGAAATTACGGGGCGCACCTTACTGAAGCTGCGCGCCAAAGCTCTCTCTCTTCATCGCGACGAGTGCCGCCGCATGTACGACTTTCTCAGTCTTTCGTCGCGCGAAACTCCGGCCAGCGAGATCCTCGAATCGAACCTTGAGGAGGCTGTCGTCCGCTGGCCCGCTCTCGCCGAACGCCTCGCGCCCACCGCCGCCTTCGAAGTCTATCGCCGCTATCTCACCATGATCGAGTGGCGGCTGGAAGCCTCCGTCGAGCCCGGCGGACCCGCCTATCGTCATGGCCCCGAACTCACCGCCGACCTTGAACTCATCCTCCGTAGCCTCCGCGAGCATCCGGGTGGTGAACGCGCCGCCGCCGAGGTGGAACATTGGCATGATCGCGCCCGCGTTTTCGGCCTGCACCTTGGTTGCCTCGACATCCGGCAGGACTCTCGCCGCTATGCCGAAGTCATCACCGACCTCTTCCGAATCCTTGGCCTCTGCGATAACTTCGATGCCCTACCCGAAGACGAGAAACTCGCTCTTCTTTCGCGCACCATGCCCTTCAAAGGCGATATCCCGCGCGCCAAACTCACACCGAATACCCGCGAAACCCTCTCCCTCTTTCGCCTCTTACAACAGACGATCGCCACTTACGGTGCCGAACCCATCGGCGGCCACATCATCAGCCTCACCCAGGCTCCCAGCGATGTACTTACTGTTCTATGGCTCTGGAAATGGGCCGCCGGTAGCGAAGACTCCAGCCTCCGCATCATGCCGCTGTTCGAAAAGATCGGCGACCTTGAACGTTCCCCCGCCACTTTACGCTCCATCCTCTCGCAGCCCGTCTATGCGGAGTATCTCGCCCAACAAAACAATCGTCAAATCGTCATGGTCGGTTACTCCGATAGCACCAAGGATGGCGGCTATCTCTCCGCTTGCTGGGGACTCTACCGTGCCCAAAGCGAACTCCATCGCGCCGCGCAGGAACACCAAGTCCAACTTACTTTTTTCCACGGCCGCGGCGGCTCACTCGGCCGCGGTGGCGGACCCGCTGCCCGGGGTATCTTCTCGCTGCCACCCGAGTCCATCGACGGCAGCCTGCGGCTCACTGAGCAAGGCGAAGTCCTGGCCGAGCGCTACGACGATCCGCAGATTGCTTACCGCCACTTAGAACAAGTTACTTGGGCCACTCTCCTCGCGAGCGCCACGCCCGCCCCCGCCCCCAGCCCGGACTTAGTCCAATTAGTGGAAGCTTTGTCCCAGCGTTCTTACTCCTGTTATCGCGACTTAGTCGATGCGCCCGGCTTCCTCGAATATTTCGCCCATGCCACGCCGATTGACATCATCGAGGACTTACCCATTGGCTCGCGCCCCGCCCGGCGTCGCGGCCAGCGCACGCTCAACGACCTCCGCGCGATCCCCTGGGTCTTCGCCTGGACCCAGAACCGCTGCCTCATTCCGGCCTGGTATGGCCTCGGTACCGCGCTGTCCGAGTTACCCCCCGAAACTTGGCCCGCCCTCCAAAAGATGTATCGCGACTGGCCTTTCTTTGAGGCCGCCATCGACAACGCCGCCCTCGCTTTGGCTAAAGCCGACATGTTCATCGCGCAATGTTACGCCCAACTGACGGAAGAGCCTGAAATCCGGCGGCGTTTCTGGGAGCTGATTGCCGGCGAACGCGACCGCTCGCGCCAAGCCATTCTCACCATCACCGGCGGCCATGAGTTACTGGCTGAAACCCCCTGGTTCCAAGGGTCAATCGACGTGCGTAACCCCTACATCGACCCGCTGAATCTGATTCAGATTGAGTTACTGCGCCGCCGCCGCGCCTTACCTCCCGGTGCCCCCGAAGCAGACAACGAACATCTACGCCACCTTCTGCGGCTCACTGTGCAAGGCGTAGCTGCCGGCATGAGGACCACCGGATGACCCATAACTTCGAAGCCGCCGGCTGACTCGTTAAAATTCTCGGCCCTGCCCGGATTGACTCGCCTTTACTTGGCTCGTGTCCCCTCCCTGACATACAGGTCGCAACCCGCGTGAAGAGTTCGTTTTGGCTTGCTTCCTCCGCCACGGGCTACTTACCCTCCATCAAGCATATTCGTAAGTTCCTTACCCTCAATGGGGGCGGGCCAGGGGACCCGCCAACTGGAGCCTCATGATTGTTCATGACAGGCCTCGCCCGTCATTGACTACGTGCGTGGCTAAAATTACTGCTCCGCCGCGCACGAAGTAAGCGGTTCCTGCGGAAGGCCGGAAAGTAACTAGACTGGTTTCCGCGAACGCTACTGCGACGACACCTTCGTGACCTATGGACCAGCGTCTCGAAGCCACCGGCCAACCCCGCGAGTTCGCTAAGCGGGCCGCAAGCAGGTAACGATGTTCGGGTTTTGGTTCCGAATTGTTTGCCAGTCCAAACGCTGGTCGAGGGTGGCGAGGGATCCACCATACTTGGCCGCCAAACCGAGTAGATACATGCCGGTAATCTGCTTGGAACCCGTCAAACGACCTATGGCAAAACAATCATCGTGAATCGAAAGGCTAGCTGGCCAAAACTGGTGAGTTGCGGCGAATCGATTCTTGAGCGAAAGCAAAACCTCTGCGGCGTTACGCGGACTAAACCGCACATTGACGTATTGTGGGCTTGACAGGATACGCGTCACGCCACTCTCGGTGAAAGGACACGTAGCCCAAGCGTGAGCCCCCTGTCGAACGAACCACTCGAGAGCCAAATCGTGATGTGCGTGCTTGGGATCTACTATGGCGATAAGGACGTTGACGTCCAACAGCCAGCGGGTCATTCTTCTGAGTCCTAAATTGCCCAAACCATTTCAGAAGTGATCGTTACGGCACCAGGTTCGTGAAGAATGACAGGCACGCCGTTTTCTTCGCCGAGCCGCAGCACCGATGTTTGTTGCAATCCGCGCTTGGCCAGTTCAGAAAGGGTTCGTCCGAGAGTCGAGTGCCGCACGCGACTAATTTCGCGAGCCACTTGGAGCACATCGTCGTCAATTTCTACAGTCGTCCGCATGAAAACATCATAACATCACTGCAGAATCGGAAACACCTGATAGTCTTTGGGTACGAACAGACTGCCCTCGGTGACGGGAGTAATCGACTTCAACTCCGCCGCAAGCTGGATGTAAGTCGTCCGGCCGGCCAGCGCCGACGCAAAAGCCGCCGCGACCCGGCGGACCTGGTCGCCGGATTCGTGGACAAACTCTAGCCGAAAGTGGTGAATCCCGGCCGCGCGCCAAGCCGGTAAATGCGCGCTGGCCTGCTGCGCCTCGGCGCCAAAGACTGTGTTGCGGCAACCCACATCGGCCATCACCGGATGCTCCCGGCCCTGCGAATCTCGTAGCGCCACCCGATGCTCCTCGCAAGGGCGGCCGCAATCGCGATGCGTCGTTCCGGTCGAAAGAAACCGGCAAAAGACGCAGTGCTCGGTATGGAAGACCGGCAAGTGCTGATAGGCGATGGCTTCAATGCTCTCGGCACCAATCGCCGCAGCCAGTGCCGCAATCTGCGCCCCATTCAAGTCGTGGGTGGGCGTCAACCGGGCCAGCCCGAGGGCCAAGTAAGCGTCGGCGGTGAGGGTGTTCGCCGTGTTCAAACTGAAATCGCCGATCAGCGGCCGCGAGCCTTTCTCGATTGCCTGGAGCAGTCCGGTGGACCGCACCAGGATGGGGCAATCGAGACTGATCAGGAAATTGGCGATGCGCGACTCGCCCGGCTTCAGAATGCGTGGACTGGCGACGCGCGCCGGTAGGCCCGCAGCCTTCACCTGCTCCACCGACGGGCGCAGTCCGTAGAGGTCGAGATAGTCGAGAGTAATACTGCCGGGGCGGACGCCGATCGCCGCTGCCAACTGCTCTGGGTTGCGCACCAATAGGTGCAACTCGGGGTCGCCGCCAACGGCCACCGCTGTGGCTCTCTCCCGCAAGGGCGCAGCCTGAATACGGCGCGATGGAAGAGTCGCTTGCTGTTCTTGAAGAAGACTCACCGCGTCGCGCCGCAGCTGATTCAACAGCGAAGCGGGCGCGAAAAGGCTACCCTCCAGGTGGGCGGTAAGCTCTGCTAGCTCGTAAGGCGTATTTCCCAAACGACCGAGTTGCTCGCGCAGGCTCTCCACGGTGAGCCCTCGATTTTGCGCCGCCCCCAAAGGCTCCCGCGATTGCACCATCACGAATTGCCCGTTTTTCAGAGTCCACGTCAGGCTCAATGGCGAACTCAAAGAAGCCGTCACGTGCAAGCTGACTGCCTGCTTGGCTACCGGGGTCGCCGGATCGAGATAAGGTCGGGCTGCCCGGTCCAGGTCCGGGTCATGGGTCCGCCAAACCAAATCGCCGCTTCGAATGCGGCCGAAATCGACCGCGTGATTCGCGAAGGTCAGTTCGAGCGCTCCGCTCAACTGCGGCAGGACGTGATAGACGCGCCCGCCCTCCTCCTTCTCCTGCGGACTGCGCCAATCAGCCGCATCGAAAACCACGCCGTCGCCGGCTTTCAAGGGCGCGATCTCGTGAGCCGCCGTGGGTTCGACGATCACTCGATCAGCCGATACATGGGCCACCGTGCCCATCTGAACGCCGCGATGGCGCGCATGCCGGCCGCGCACGACGGTCTGGTGGTTCACTCCGCTCAGAAAATGCGGGCCCAATCCGCGAGAATAGACTTGTTCGAGGTCGAGAACCTGGCGAGGCGTTATCGCCGCTGGCCGCCCGGCCCAGGCCGCGTCGACCGCTTCACGATAGGCGCGGGTCGTGAGAGCAACGTAATCCGAGTCCTTATACCGCCCCTCGATTTTGAGGCAGCCGACCCCGGAGGCGATGACTTGTGGCACATGGTCGAGGGCGGAAAGGTCGCCGGGCGAGAGTAGATAACGGGCCTCATCCAGGGGCGTTTGTTCACCGTCGACGATCAGGTCGTAAGGCAAGCGACAGGCCTGGGCGCACTGGCCGCGGTTAGCGCTGCGGCCACCCCAAGCTTCGGACGAAAAGCACTGGCCGGAATAGGCGACGCAGAGCGCGCCGTGGACAAAGATCTCCAGGTCGGCCTTAGTCTTGGCGTAGATGGCAGCGATCTCGTCAAGCGACAACTCGCGCGCCAAAGTCACGCGGTGGGCACCCTGGGCGATGGCGAATTCGACCCCTTCGGCGCTGGTGATGCTGGTTTGGGTGGAGGCGTGGAGTTCGAGGTCAGGAGCGATCTGGCGGGCGAGGCCGAGCACACCTAAGTCCTGCACAATCAATGCGTCAACGCCGGCCTCGGCGATGGCGGCGATGGCTCGAGCGGCTTCGTTTAGTTCGTGCTCGAAGACCAGCGTATTAAAGGTGAGGTAGCCGCGAACGCCGCGTTGGTGCAGCGTGCGCATCACTTCGGGCAACTCGCCCACGTCAAAACCGACTTTGGCGCGGGCTGAAAAGTGGTTGAGGCCAAAATAGCAAGCATCCGCGCCCGCTTCGATCGCCGCGCGAAGCTGGGGCCAATGGCCAGCCGGGCTCATCACCTCAGGTTTGCGGGGCACCCCTTCAGGGTAGCGCGTTACAGAAGTTCAACCCAAGCGACATGGCCATCTTCGTCGAGCAAGAAATGCACCGGTGAACCCGGAAACATTCCAAACTCGACCGGATACTCGCCTCGATACCCCTTGAATTTGCCGAATGTACAACAGAAGACCTCATCCGTGGTGGGGTCGGCGATGTAGCACATCCCAACTGGAGTGATGCGGTAGATTTCGCCAAGCCGAACGCCTTCGGCCGTCGCTTGTTCTGATTGTGGTTCGAGGAGCATGATGGTCATGAATCTTATCGCCTTGTACAGCTAATCGGATGAGTGAGGAGAAAAGATTAGGTGAACCTAAAGACATTGCCTAGTACTGAGGCCTCTAAAGGTTCTATCGTTCGAGTCTCTGGTGTGGTAACGTGTGGTTTACCGTGATCGAAACCAGAAAAGGGCACATTCACCGTATCGTCGAATCTTTGGGAATGGGTTATATCGCTGAGCCTGAAAATGACCGATTGTGGCCATTTCTTTTTTCTCAGATCGCGGGCTACGCCGGACAATACCCTGAAGAGATTGGGTTAACGGACGAAGCGCCGGTAGAATTCACCGTAAATGGCGACACGCTGGTGAACGTTATGTTTGCGATATCGACAAAATATTTCGTCCAATCGAACGCTAATTAGTCCATGCAGCATGTCCTTGACGCTCGAAACATCGAGGCGCGAGAAGTGCATCCGGATCTCTTTTCTTCAGCCCATCCCATGCCGCCGGAAATTCGCAAGGTCGGGCATGTGCTGGACCTTGACGCCTTGCAGCCAGGCGACCTGATTCTGTCCTCGCCCCATTCGAAATCGAACCCGTTGACACGTGGAATCAGCTATGTGCAAGGCGAGGGCGGCTATCTGCCGCAGGACGCCCGGTGGACTCATGCGGCCGTGTACCTGGGAGAGTGGTTTCTGACTTGTGAAGCGACAACGGCGGGTGTCGGCGTGGGGAACCTGCTCGACTGCATGCTGCACAGCGCGTTGCGGGTACGCCGAGGCTGGCACAATGACCAGTACCTCGACCGGGAGAATGGCTGGCGGACAGCCCTGTTCTCCGCGACGCGGCTCGACGACCCCTACGACCTGGGGCATGCCAGCCAGTTGGGCAAACTTGCCAAGGCTGGCGGTTTCGCCCGGTATCAGCGCAAGCCTCCCAAAGATTCGGGCCAGCCTGACGCCACTATTTGCTCGGAGCTCTTTCAGGACGCTTATTGCCGCGCCACGGGTGTGCTGGTGCAAAATTGCTTGTCACGCGAAGTGACGCCCGCATTCCTCAGCGCCACCTCAATGCTGAAGGACGTGCCCTGCCGCTGGCGGAAGCTAAGCTGTTAGGGTGGCCCAGACCGGCAAACGTCAGCAAATTTTACAAGAGGCTTGGATCGGCGATGCCGTCTTGAGCCTTTACGTTCGCGAAAAGATCCTGCGTGAGGACGGCAAAGTGGATGGGGAGAAGTGCGTGCGGATGACGTCGAACCAGTTTTTGGCTTCGTTTGGGGAACCGAGTGAGGTGGAGGCCGAACTGGGGCGAGTCTACGCGCTGAGCGGCTTGCAGGCGGCGTTCGCCTGGATTGAGGCGCGTCTGCTGCCCAAATTCCAACTGCAGGAGCAGAAACGGCTCAAGCGACTCGGGCTTTTGTAATAATCCGGACCACGCCACGTATAGCCGTGTGAAGGACTTACGATGGCGACGCTTGCACCCATAGCTCATGCGCACCCCGGCAGGATAGCCGACAATCCGATACAGGCCATGCCCCCTGAATTAGGCGATCTCTACTCTCGTTACTCGGACACCGTTTACCGGACGGCGCTGCGCGTCACCGGGTCGACGGCGGATGCCGAAGATGTGTTGCAGACCGTGTTTTTGCGCGTGCTGAAGCGGGAAGATCCGCTGGACCCGCTGCGGACGCCGGAAGGGTTTCTGCGCCGGGCGGCGGCGAACGCGGCGATCGACATTGTGCGCCGCCGTCAGACTTGGCGGCAGGAATCGATCTCGGAGACGCCAGATCGTCTGAAGCAGGAGAGTTCGGCGGAGTTGAAGCAGCAACTGCGCGAGGCGATTGCGACGCTGGAGCCGCGCGACGGCGAGATGTTTGTTCTGCGCTATATCGAAGGTTTGGCGAACGGGGAAATCGCCGGGATGTATGGTTTGGAAAAGACGACGATTGCGGTGCGCCTTCATCGCATTCGAGAGTCATTGAAAGTGAAGTTGGGGAGCTGAAGGAAGGAACATATGATGAACGACGAACAGTTTGACCATTTGTTGAATGAGATCAATGCTTCGGATGCTCCGCGAGAGATGGCTGAGGCGAAAGAGCGGGTGCGGGCGAAGCTGAACAAGAGCCCGGCCTGCGCGGAGTTCCGCCCGGAGCTGGCCCAATATACAGCCGGGACGCTCGAAGAGACGCGCCGGCTTTTGATAGAAGACCATCTGAGCCGTTGCGCGGCCTGCCGGGGCCTGTATGGTGAGATGACCGGCGAACGGCCGAAGGTGATTGCGATGCCACAGGTGGCCGCACGCCGGATGCCGGCTTTCGCCAAGTGGGCGATCGCGGCTTCGGTGGCCGGGTTGTCTGTATGGGCGGCGCGCGAACCGCTGGACCGCTGGATGGCACCGTCCGGCCCGCGAGCGACTGTGGCGATGGGTTCGGGCGAGTTGGTCCGGATGGACGGCCATACTCTGAGAGTGGGCGATGGGATTGGCGAGGGCGATATTGTGCGCTCTGGCCGGGGCACTCGCGCTCGTCTGCGTTTAGCGGATGGGTCGCAGCTCGAAATGAACGAGCGGTCTGAGTTATACGTGACGGCGGCGTGGAGCGGGCAGACGGTCCATCTGGAGCGCGGCGACGTGCTGATCCAGGCGGCCAAGCAGCGGCGCGGCCATTTACGCGTAGCCACGAATGACTCGGTTACATCCGTGAAGGGCACGGTGTTCGGGGTCAGCGCCGGCATGCAGGGGTCACTGGTGACGGTGATCGAGGGCGCGGTGCAGGTGGATCAGGCCGGCGGCGGCCACTTACTCAAGCCGGGCGAGCATGCGGCAACTTCCGAAGCGTTAGCCGCAGTTACTCCCGCAGAAGCAGTGGCTTGGAGTGCGGACGCTCAGAAATATATCACGCTGCTGGCTGAGTTAGCGGCAATCGAGCAAAAAGTGGCGGCTTTGCCGTCGCCGGCCCTGCGGACTGACCCGCAGTTACTCGCTTACTTGCCCGCGAGCACGATGGTTTACGGATCGGTGCCGAATCTGGGTAACACGGTTGATCAGACGATGGGCATGATCGATGCGCGGGCCAAGGAGAGCCCGGTGCTCAAAGAGTGGTGGACAGCGGCTTCGATGGTGGAGATGAAACAGCATCTGACCATGTTACAAACTGTGACACCTCTGATCGGCGATGAGATGGTGTTTGCGCTCACTTCGGATGCGATCGGTATGAAGCACGTCATGGTGATGGGCGTGAAGGCGGGGCAGCGCGCGGCGCTGTTGGCCAAGCTCGACCAGACCTTTGCCGGCACGACGCAAAAGCCGGCTTACACGGTGAATGATCGCTACGTGATGCTGTCGGCGGACGCCAGTAGCTTGGCCACCGTGGAGAGTGCGGCGGCGAAGTTGAGCACAACGCCGTTTGGCGCGGAGATCCGGGCGCGCTACGCGAAGGGTGCCGGCTGGTTGATCGCTGTGAATGTTGAGCAGGCGGTGCTGCGTACGGGGACCAGTCTGCATTCGCAAGCGAGCTTACTGGCCTCTGGTGCGAATCGGATGCGGCACTTATTCCTAGAGCAGAAGTCAGTCGGCAGTGCGAACGAGAACTCGGCTTTGCTTACTTTCAATGGGCAGCGCGAGGGTTTGGCGAGTTGGTTGGCCTCTCCGGCGGCGACGGCGGCGGGCGAGTATATTTCGTCTGAAGCGCTAATCGCCGGGTCAGTAACCACGCGCAACCCGCGGCAGTTGTTTGACTCGCTGATGGATACGCTTTCGAAGATGGCTCCTGAGACGATTAGCCATCTGCGCGAGTTTGAGCAAAAAACGGGCGTAAATTTCGCGAATGACATTATGGGAGCGTTAGGCACGGACTATGCTTACGCTGTGGAGACGCCGACGTTACCGATCCCAGGCTGGATTGCGGCTGCGGAAGTGTATAAGCCGGCATCGCTCGATGAGTCGCTGCGGCGGTTTGTGGAAGCGTTCAACCGCGAAGGGAAAGGTGAGAAATTGATTCTGGCGACGGAGACAGTGGGTGGCCGTACCTGGACGACCATTGGCCATTCGGTGTCGACCGCGATGACGTTGCAGATGACTTACGACCGTGGCTATCTGCTATTCGGCACGGATCGGGCGACGCTGGTGCGGGCCATCCAGACGCGCACCGGGGGCTTCCCGCTGGTGCGCTCGGCGAAGTTCCGCAATCAGCTGCCGACGGGAGCGGGCGTGCATCAGTCGGCCTTCCTCTGGATCAACACCAGCGAATCAATGCGGCAGATGCTGTCGACGTTAGTTACCGGCCAATTGGCGACGCTGTTACAGAGCCGCGAGCCGCTGCTGATTTTAATTAACGGAGAGACGGAACGAATTGGCGCGGCGAGCCGTAACCGAATTACGGGCCTCCTGTTTGACATGCTGTTGGCTGGGGCGACCCGTAGCAATCAGGCGGGTCAGGCGCCGACAGTAAGGCTTCGAGAGAAAAAGGCACAATTGTAAGCATGGTTCCGGTACTCGAACTCAATAGTTTGCGTGTTCAACTCGGCCGGCGGGAGATCCTGAAAGGGCTCTCCTGCCGGCTTGGCGTTTCTGGGGAAGGTGGCGGAGGAAGGGCCATTGGGCTGCTGGGGCCCAATGGGGCGGGTAAGTCCACGCTGATCCAGACGATGCTGGGCTTTCACGCTCCGCTCTCTGGCTCGGCGAAGCTCTTTGGCTTTGACTGCCATCGACAACCCAAAGAGGTCCGGGCCCGGTTGGGTTATA
>JANLPT010000031.1:0-2595 GCA_031367405.1 Bryobacteraceae bacterium | reverse complement strand
CCTGATCATCCCGGTCGTCATCACGATTTTCAATGATCGTTCCTTCACCTTCATCACCAAGACCCCGCCGGTGGCGATTCTCGTGAAAAAGGCCGTGGCTCTCGCCAAGGGCTCGGCCGAGCCTAACAAGACGAAAGTCGGCAAGATTACGATGAAGCAAGTCGAGGAGATCGCCAAGCTCAAGATGCCCGATCTCAACAGCTTCACCCTGGAATCCGCCATTTCCCAGGTGAAGGGCGCTTGCGTCTCCATGGGCGTCGACGTGATTCCCTGATCGTCGCTTCATTAAAGAAAATCAAGACGCCGCTCCTTCCCGGGGCGGCGTTTTTCCGTTAATAGCGTCAAGACGTTTGCTAGTGAACACTAAGTTAGTGTACCCTAGGTTAGTGCTTACTAATGGAATGAACCTATGAGCAGTGCCACTACGACCCGGATGTCCTCCGTCGAGCGGCGCGCCGCAATTATCGAGACGGCGATGCGTCTGTTTGGCGAACGCGGCTTTCGCGGCGTCACCACCCGTGAGCTGGCGGCCGCCGTCGGCGTCAGCGAGCCGGTCCTCTATCAGCACTTTCCTTCGAAGCGAGACCTTTACACGGCGATCATCGAAACCGCGATGGGCTCCGATGAGGAAATGCGCTTGCCCGCCCTGCTGAACGAGCCGTCGTATGACGTTCGCCAAGTCTTCCAAATGCTAGCGCAGCTAACTTGGGAATGGCATCAGATTAATGCCAACTATGTGCGCTTGATCTATTTCGCGGCGCTGGAGCGGCATGAGTTGGCGGAGATCGCTTTTCAACGGCATGAAACCGCGTTCTGCGCTCAAGTTCGGCAATATGTCCAGACGCAGATCGACGCCGGCCAGCTTCGGCAGGCCAACGCCAACTCCATCATGTTTGGGTTTATGGGCATTGTCGGTGACGCGGCGAAAAAGAACATCCTTTTTCCTGGGGCGTGTCAACTCCAGGCTCTGGACCTGTCTGAAATGATCGACCTTTATCTTGACGGCATCGTCGCTCCCCCCAAATAGCCATATCCATATGAAGTCAACGTCCACCATTCTCATTCTGCTCGCTCTACTTCTGGCCGGCTGCGGCAAGAAGGCCCCCGTCCAAGCCGCCGCCAAACCCGACCCTCCGCTTTCCGTCAAGACCGTCGCGGTGGAGTCGCGCCAAGTGGACCGGACTCTACAGCTCACCGGTTCGCTCGCGCCCGATGACATCATCAACGCGGTGTTTGAAATTCCCGGCCACATCAACTCAATTGCGGTGGACTTTGGACAAGCCGTCCGCAAGGGGCAAGTGCTCGCTCAGCTTGACCGGGCCGAGCTCACGCTCCAGCTCGAACGGGCCAAATCGGCCGTGAATCAAGCGCTCGCACGCATGGGGCTCGACCCCGGCCAAACCAACATCACACCCGAAAGCACCCCGGCCATCCGCCAGGCGCAAGCGCAGATGGAAGACGCCTGGACTAAGTTCGATAGTGCGCAAAAGCTCTACAAGAGCGGCGACATTTCTCAGCAGCGCTTTGTCGAGATGGAGAAGGCTTATCAAGCCCGTCAAGCCGGTTTACAGGCGCAGAAGGACGAGCTCCGTACGCAGCTCGCCAGTATCGGAGCCTTGCGGGCCGACGTCGGCCTGGTGGAAAAGCGGCTCGGCGATACGGTGCTTCGCGCGCCGTTCGATGCCATTGTCAGCGCCCGGCCCGCCGCTCCCGGCCAATATGTGAAGGAAGGCGCGACGATTCTGACGCTGGTGAAGGCCTATCCGCTACGGCTGCGCGTCGAGGTGCCGGAGAGCGACATTGCCTCAGCCCAGGTCGGCACCACGCTCACGTTTACGACGGACGCCACGCCGGGGACCGAATTCCACGCCGTGGTCCGGCAATTGAATCCGACGCTCGATGCCAAGTCGCGCACGCTGGTGGCGGAAGCCCGGCCGCTCGAAAACGACGCCCGGCTTCGCCCCGGCAGCTTTGTCCAGGTGAAGCTGGCGACGCACAATACCCAAATCGTGAACTTGGTTCCGAAGGCAGCCATCTACAGCATTGCGGGCCTGACGAAAGTTTTTGCCATCCGGCAAGGGAAAGCGGTGGAGTTGCACTTCCAGCCAGGCGCGGAGGTGAAGGGCTTTATGGAGGTTCCGGGCGATCTGCTGAAAGCCGGTGACCGGGTGGCCACTTCGAACCTCAGCACGCTCTTCGATGGCCGCACGGTGCAGGTGAATTAACCATGCAGAAACTCGCCGAAATTTGTATCAAGCGGCCCGTTTTCGCCACCATGCTGATCCTGGCCCTGGTAGTGCTAGGCCTCAATGCCTACCGGCAATTGGGCGTTGACTTCTTCCCGAAAATCGAACTGCCCATCGTCACGGTGACGACGACGCTACGGGGTGCCGCGCCAGAGGAAGTGGAAACGCAAGTCTCGAAGCGCATTGAAGAGGCTGTCAACACGATCTCTGGCATTGAAGAATTGCGCTCCGTCTCCTCGGAAGGTCTTTCGCTGGTCAGCGTGCAATTTTCCCTTTCGCGCGACTCCGACGTCGCCGCGCAGGAGGTGCGCGACAAGATCAGCGCGATGCTCTCGCAGTTGCCCAAGGA
>JANLPT010000412.1:0-2916 GCA_031367405.1 Bryobacteraceae bacterium | reverse complement strand
GATGAAATGCCGCCGCAGATGTCGCTGCTGTAGCCAACGAATTCGAAAGTCATGCCGATTCCATTTTTCGATCACAATGGGGTGCTTCCACCTCATCTCGGAAATCCGCAAATCGCGGCACAAATTTCACCATATCCAAGTTCGGTGATAGAAATCTGTGATCGATTTGGCTTTTCGCCTGAACGAAGGGCAACCTTGAGAGGATGGATCGACCTAAGGACTGGGTTGAGGTCGCTTGGTTTCAACACCGGATTTCAATGGATCGATGGCAGCTTCATGGAAGATGCGGAGCAATTCCGCGGGCGTCCGCCTGATGATATAGACGTTGTGAGCTTTTTGGATCCGTCCGCTATCGCGATTGCTGCGATGAATCCAACCCTGCTCACATCGCTGACAAATCATCATCTGTCCAAGACCCGTTTTCGGGTAGATCATTTCATTGTGAAACTCGACTGGCCCGGGCGCACCGTCGTTGAATGGACGCGATATTGGTGCGGACTCTTCTCCCACCGGCGCATGGATGACGTTTGGAAAGGGATGCTCAAGGTTGACCTGACCACCCCGGCAGACGATTCTGCAGCACTGAAACGACTCGACGAACTCGAAGCCGCCATACGATGACCCCGCTCCGCCAAAAAGAGATTCTCACAACCGATCTGATCGGGCTGCGTGAACTCGCAGAAGCAATGCCTGACGATCCGTTTGCTGGTCCGCTTACCCAAAGCCGCATCGCGTCACTGGAAGAAGAAATCAGGCAGCTTGCTGAAAGCCCTTCACACATTCCCGAAGCCGAACTGTTCTTCGGCCCCGGCCCTGCCATTGGTTCGGCGGGACTGGATGCGAAATTCGCTTCGCGGATTATGAACAGCTATCAGGACATCATTTCGAACCAGTTTGCGGCAACTTTTCATGGTGCCTTGCGACGCGCAGGCCGGCGTCGCGGCGAAAATGATTCCCGTCTCTATCTGACCGCCCTTCCCCGCGGCTCGTTCGGGTTGCAACTTTCACAGCCGCATGTGGAGGACTTCGTTGCGGCACAGGAAGTGGCAAAGGTGATGGAGGACGTGACCGATCTCGTGGCAGCCTCTGCTCAAGACGACAATGCTTTCACCATTGCTCTTCAACGGTTTCATCCACGCGTCCTGACTCCGCTTCGGGTATTCCTCGAAACAATGGCGACAGCAGGCAGTGATTGCAGGATGGTTTCCGGAAACATGCAGGCGTCCCTGACCAAAGAAAAAGTGACAGAAGCGGCGACACGCGTGACCGCTGCTCAAACGCGGCTGGATGAAATGGAGCTTGAGGGAATATTCGATGGCGTCCTGCTTCAGTCCGGCAAGTTTGAGTTTGAACCCCACGGACAGAGCATCATCAGTGGCTGGCTCGCCGAGAGCGTCACTGACGAGCAAGCGGAAAACTGGGGTGTGCTCACAGGCAAACCAGCGAAGGCAAAACTCAGGATCACGACTGTCACGACTCCGAATCAGCAGCGTCGTCTTGCCTACGAGTTACTTGCCTTGGAACCAATCGATGAGCTGCCCGTTACCGTTTCGGTGAATGCCTTGGCGTGACGGTGAGTTGCGAATCGCACCGAGACACTCGCGCGGCTCATTTTGTAATGCTGTCGTGAAGGTCAGCTTTTTGCAGTTGTGGATTGCCCTCTGGCTATCTGCCCTGCCTGTCGTCGCTGTTCCAGAAGAAACCGCCCTCCAAAAATTCGCGTTTGAAAAAGCCGAGATGGGTGTGCCCTTTCGGATCACGCTGTATGCGGTGGACGAGGAGACTGCGAAGCGCGTGGCGGAGGATGGCTTCGCGCGCGTCGCTGCGCTGAATCGCATTTTCAGCGACTACGAGGACGACACGGAACTGACGCTGCTCTCGCGGACTTCCGGCCAGGGCCGCGCGGTGAAGGTGAGCGACGAATTGTGGACGGTGTTGTCGCGCGCGCAGATCCTCGCTGCGCGGACGGACGGTGCGTTCGACGTGACGTGCGGGCCGCTGACGAGCATGTGGCGGCGCGCGCGGCGCAAACAGGAACTGCCGCCCCCGGACCTTGTCGCCGAGATGACTTCGCGAGTGGGATGGAAAAAAATGCGGCTCGATGAAAAGACGCGCACGGTGGAATTGCTCGCGCCCGAGATGCGGCTCGACGTGGGCTCGATCGCGAAAGGCTATGCGTGCGATGAAGCGTTGAAGGTTTTGCGCAAGGAGGGTTGCCCGCGCGCGATGGTCGCTGGGAGCGGGGATATTTCAGCGGGCGATCCGCCGCCTGGGCGGAAAGGCTGGCGCATCGAAGTCGTCGGGCTCGATCTCGATGATGCCGCTGCCGCGCCTGCACCCGTGGTCGTCGAGATCGCAAATGCCGCCATCGCGACGAGCGGCGATCGGAACCAACGACTCGAGGCGAATGGCAAACGCTATTCGCACATCCTCGATCCGCGGACGGGGAAACCGCTGACCGATCACGGTCTCGTGAGCGTGATCGCAAAGGACGGACTCACCGCGGGAATCTCGACGGCGTGCAGCGTGATCGGCCCGCGCGAGGCGCTGAAGCTGGCGGCGGAATGGAACGCGGCGATCCGCATTCAGCGGATGCCGGGGGACAAAGTGGAGATCACGGAGTCCTCCGACTGGGCGCGATGGGTCGGGGTGCGGGAGAAATAATAGTCTATTTTGCAGTCAGCGTGCGGGAACGGCGTGGTGCCAAGGCAGGCGAGGTTTTCAACCTCGCTGAGTTTGTCTGATCCCATTTTCCGAGAATAACCATGACACATGGAGAAGCCGAGCGGCGTGCCTCGGGTAGGGTGGGCGTCCCGCCTGCCGTATTTCGCGTCCCGCGGAATACACTCGGACACCGAAGGCGATCAGATCGCCAGTGGACGTCCGCCGGGTGCTGCGCGGGACGCGCAGCACGGC
>JANLPT010000411.1:0-4579 GCA_031367405.1 Bryobacteraceae bacterium | reverse complement strand
ACAACTTTACCCACCTCGAAACGACTCGCGGTTCACGCGCCCGATCACGCTCAGGCGAACTCCGAGTTCGAGTGCGCAACTGGCGTCCCCCGTAAACACAACATTTGAAACGGCGATCTTTGTGGCTCCCCGAAATGGATTCGAACCACTGTTCACGGCGTCAAAGGCCGCTGTCCTACCGTTAGACGATCGGGGAGCACTAGGGGACTTCTTCAGTCTACCAAAGGTCTCTTGGCCTTATGGCCTAGACTCTTCAACAGCCAACGGGTACTCCCAGTAATTCAGGTTCACCTCGGTCTGGTCAGCCGACTCAGCGGCGACCACTTCGAAACGGAAACGGCTTCTCGGATCGTAGGCCAGGATCGACCTCCGGCCTTGCCCTTCCGATTCGCCCTGTATGTTCAGATCCAATTGCACGGCAATCCGCCGGTAAAATTCCACGACCGCCTTGACCGTCGCCGCCGTCTTCACGTGCAGGTCGACGAAGCGGGCGCGTGACATGGGCATCAGCCCGCGCACGACGGCTGCTCGCTGGCCTGGATAGGCTGGTAACCAGTCCGGCAGCAGGATGGCCGTGGAAAGCTCCCCGCCCGGCAAGGCTTGGGTTTCGTTTTGCGAACACAACTCCATCAAGTAGCGGGAGAGTCCAAAGTACTGGCCACCGTCCGCATGGTGCAAATACAGAATCTCGCACTCGTCGTCGTAGTGATCGATCTGCAACTCGAGCAGTGCGGCCGGCTCGTAGTCAAATCGTCCTGGCATAAACGCCGTGTAGCGTGAATGGATGAGGGTGGTGGGCCCAAAATTATTCACTATCACTTCGATTTGCGCCAATCGATCCGGCGTCATGGCCACCAACCGGTGCGACTCATCCGGATGGCGAAACCAGCCCTCGTCCATCAGAGTGAGGCCCAATTCCTGAACCCGCTTCCGGTAGTGGCCGACCACGGTTGCCAGCGTATCCGGCGTCGCGTGGTCGCGATGGAGCCAAGCCGAGGCTTCCCATGGCGCGGTGGCTTCGAAGCCTCGTGATCGCGCCTTCAATGGCCGGGAACCCGGGTAAGCTCGCAGACATTCGGGTTCAGGCGGCGGCGGAAAAATCCAGCCTTGCTTTAAGCGTTCCGCGCGAGGGTTCCGTCCATCGGGCAACGGAATCGGATCCAGCAGTGTCTGCAGGGCGGCGCTGTGTAAGTCTACCCAAAAGCTGCGTTGATGAACCTCGTCCCGCAGTTCAATCCACTTCGAGTGCAGGGGGGACATACGGCTCAATGTCCGGAACTGCCAGGGCTCGTCTGCGAGTCATACGATAGACCGGTTTGGCCCGCTGGCGGCGCTTCCAGCATCTTTTCCTTACGGTAGATTAGGGTCGACGTATCGTAGCTGGCGATTTCAAAGTCGTGGCCGTGCGTGATCGCGTCCGTGGGGCAAGCTTCGACGCAATATCCGCAAAAAATGCACCGGTTGTAGTCAATGTTATAGACCTTGGCGAAGCGTTCCCCGCCAGAGATACGCAGCTGATCCGTATTCTCGGCGGCCTCAATGTAGATACAGTCGGAGGGGCAGGCGGCGGCGCACAGAAAGCACGCCACGCACTTTTCCATGCCATTCTCATCGCGCTTCAAAATATGGGCTCCGCGATAGCGCTCTTGCACCTGCGCCGGGCCATCCGGATAAGCTTCGGTCAACGCCGGTTGCAGCATTTCTCCGAAAGTAAAAGTCATCCCCTTGGTGATGGCCTTGGCCGCGTTGAAGATTTCCGTCAAATTTGCCATGAATCTCTATTATTCACCCTTTTGCACCCCGCCCGGGGGTTAGTTGTTCGAACTTCAACCAGGTCTCCAGGCTGGCACCGATTCACCGGCGCGAAAAATTTCCGTACCCGCGCGCGCGGCGGCCGCTTCCAGGTCCGCTTGGGAAAAGCCGCTCCAGGCTTGCGAAATGAGGCCATCCGGCTCCACCAGAAACAGCGAAGGGACGTTAGTAATTTGAAATTGGTTCGACACTGGATATCCGGCGTCCTCATCGTCCAGCAAAGTGGGTACTGTTACTTCAAAGCGGGCCCGGAATCTCTGCGTGACGTTGGCGTCGTCCTGGGAAATAGCGACGACGCTTAGCTTCCCCAGCAAGCGGTTTAGGAACGGCAGCGTCATCTGGCACACCGGACAACTGGCCTTGAAAAACACCAACAGCGCGGGCCCGCCACGATGCAGCGCCGCCGACCGAACCGGCTTGCCGTCGAGGCCGGGCAGAGTAAATTCAGGTGCGGGGTGGCCCGTTAAAATCATGGGTTTCTTCTTCACCAAAAGCGACCTCGCTATTCCGGTGAACTGCCTTAGCCATCGCATGTCCGATCACTTCCGGCCAATCAGGATGAGCGACAGGCCATTCCAAGGCAGGATGGGGTCCAGTAGCCTCCACAGCCATACCGTCTTATCGAAGAGTTTTAGAAAAACCTTGCTCAATCTTTCTACGCCTAACACACGGCTCGAGAACCACCAAAAGAGTGTTCCCATCTTATTTAATTGTATGGTGCGTTCGACGGTAAAACCCGCTTGCCGTACTTGTTGCTCGATGGCCGCCCGGGTGAAGCGTTGCCGATGGCCCAGCGTCCGGTCGAGTGAGCCGAACAGGCCCGGTCCCTGGGGAACCAGAAGCACGAGTTTGCCTTGTGGAACCAGGCAATCGTGCAGACGGCTCAGCACCATCTCCGGATGTTCCATCGTCTCGAGCACGTTGACGCAAAGAGCGGAATCAAAAGGGCCGTCCACATCCACGAAGCCGTCCGGTTTCGCCGGATCCAGGTGCTTCACTTCTACGTTCGGGGTGCGCAGAAAACGGTTCCACAACGAGTGCAGATACAGCGGTTCCCGTTCCGCCACCACATAGCGCTTTCGTTTGCCCATCAACTGGCCCGACAGCGATCCGATGCCGGCACCGATCTCGAGCACAGTGTCGCCGAGTTCGGGCCGGATGAGCCGCGTCAACCAGTTCAGATACTGCGGCGTACCGGCCAGGTTATTCAGAAACATGCGCCCGTAAGGCTGCTGATACAAGTCGTCAATGAGCCAAAAGCGCAGGATCACCAGCAGGGCCTTGACGCCATCCTGCCAGCCGATCTTCTTGCCTTCCTCATAGGTGCGCCCGTGGTAGGAAATCGGCACTTCGTAAATGCGCAGGCGGCGTTTGGCGCATTTCATCGTAATCTCGGGCTCGAAGCCGAAGCGATCGGAACGCACGGGGATCGACTTCAACAAGTCCGTCCGGAAGACCTTGTAACAGGTCTCCATATCGGTGAGGTTGAGGTTCGAGAACATGTTCGAAATCAGCGTCAGATACTTATTGATGCGCGAGTGCCAAAAGGGCAAGACGCGAGTTTGCACGCCCGCCAGATAGCGTGAGCCGAAGACGGCGTCGGCGTGGCCGGAGAGCAGCGGCTTCAGCAAGACCGGGTATTCCGTGGGGTCATATTCGAGGTCAGCGTCCTGCACGATGCAGAAGTCGCCGTCGGCTTGCTCAATGGCCGTCCGGACCGCCGCGCCTTTGCCCCGGTTTACTTCGTGGCGAAATAGGCGAATGCGGGGGTCGCCTTCAGCGAGGCGTTGCAAAATGAGCGATGTGCCGTCCGTCGAACAGTCGTCGACCACAATCAGCTCCCGGTCCATATTTTCGGGTAATGGAGCGGCCAGAACTTGCCGAAGACTACGCTCCGCTACAGCCCGTTCGTTATACACGGGAATCAGGATAGAAAGCTTCATTGACTCTAACAGTATAGTAAGATTCGGTTTGGGCCCCCCTCGCCTCAAGATTACGCCGTTGCCTTTCGCGCATCCCGCTTCGAATAATCCGCGCCTCCCGGCGTATTCGAACCTCAGCGTCGCCGCCGCCTTTGTTGTTCTCAGCCTCTTTTGCTTGTGGCTCAGCTTTGGAGGATCCGTGCCGGGTGCCTCGCGGAGGGTAATGTGATTTTCCTAGGCTCTGAACCCGTACAATCACTCATATCCTAAGTAGCGATCAGCAGCGGCGAGCGGGGTGAAGGCGGGCGGAAGGCCGTCAGGACTGCCGCAAAACTGAGCTGCGAGGTTACAGAGCGCTATGCCGGAGAAGCCGCGCCAACGCTGCCCACGCGCGTCAAGAACCCTTCCACTCTCACCCAGTCACCGCGACGGAATCTACGACGCCATGCTGGCCAATCTCCCGCGCGAAGGAAGACTGACAGGAAGAAGTCGCCGACGTCCGGGCTCGGATGCATCGCTACCGTAACCGGCCCATGTCTTGGCCGATGCCTGCTTGGTCCGGCTCTCGGAATTGCATCCGCACGCCGAGCTTTTCACCTTTCACCCAAGACTCCGACTTCCTCATCTACCGCCGCCACGGCAACAAAGTGATCCCGGTCTTGATGCCCGATTGAGCGTGTCGACCTTGCCCTGTTGGCCCGGTCTTGGATGCCAACTCCAAAACATCACGAGACCGCGGGTCCAGTTTCGAGTAGGACAATCAGTGGCCTTATCCCTTCACCTTCTCGATCATGTGCTTGATGACGAGGCTGTGCTCACGTTGGGGACTGAACATGATGATCTCC
>JANLPT010000365.1:0-17362 GCA_031367405.1 Bryobacteraceae bacterium | reverse complement strand
CAGTTTTTTGAAGACGAGCGGATCGTCCGCGTAAAGGTCGACGCCCCACTCCCAATCGTCGAAGCCGATGGAGCCGGAAATGATCTGCTTCACTTCGCCTGCGTAACGGCGACCGATTTGACCGTGGTCGTGCATCATGTGGGCGCGCTCAGCGAAGGGGACCTGGTACCAGTTCTTCTCCTCGCCACGGCGGCGGTCCATCGGGTAGAAGCAGACGTACTTGGTGGGGGGAAACCCCGGGTCAAGCCGCACGGCCATCGCTTTGCGTTGGCGGTCGAGCAACTCTTCCATGGCCTCTTTCCATTCGGGTGTATAGGGCGCGAGGCCCTTCTCAGTGAGTTCCTTGTAGATCTTGGCCGTGGACTCGTAGAGGCCCAGTTCGACGACGGAGAGGTATGAGCTGGTGGGCTCCAGATAGTCGGCGATTTTCAGCCGGGCCAGGGCGAGTTCGGCTTGATTGAGACCGGCGAAGTCGGGGCGGTAGTGGATGAACATGAGGTCGGCTTTGTGGCCGAGCATGGAGAAAACGGCGGTCTGGGGGTTGCTGCCGAGCCACTCGGAAGCTTCGGCCAGGATGGCCGCGCGTTCGCTGGGAGCTAAGGCGCGCCAAGCCGGCGAGCGCAGGCGCATCATCTGGTGAAGGAGGCTTGCGCCTTCGAGCGTAAGGGGAACAATGGGATCCACAACTTCAGTTTACTGTAGTGTTCGAAATTCTCGCGTGACGGCGAACCCGTGAGGCCTTGAGGTGGCAAAATGAGAACGGCCCGCCTTGTGGCGGGCCGTTTTGTTTCAGGCGAAGCGAAACAGCTAGAAGCTGAGCCGCAGACCCATGGTGATGGCGCGCGCACCAACCTGCGGGCCAGTGGCGCGACCGAAGTTAGCGTTGCCGACCACCCCGTTCACACCACCGAAGCGGGTGCGGTTGAACAGGTTGAACGCGTCCGCACGGTAGAGGAGTTCCACCGGGTTACGGTCGTTCTTAAAAAGAATGGTGCGTTTGGCGATACCAATGTTTTCACTGGCTACCATCGGCTGACGGAAGTCGTTATAGTACAAAGCAGCATTGCCCAGGGTAAAGGCCGGTGCCGGACTGAATGCACCGGCATTGAACCAACGAACGTTCGGGTTATTCGGATCGAGGTCGTCCTTGGTGGCCCCGGTGCGGATCGGCACGCTGTTGTTCACGTTCGCCTTCGTGGTGGTGGAGAAGATAGTGCCGGCCAGCGGATTGCCGGGCGTCACCAACTGGATGAGGCTACCAGCGTTATAGCGAGCGATGCCGCTCACGGTCCACCCGCTTACTAGGGCGTTCACGACGTAGTGCGTTTTACCCAAAAAGCGCTTACCGCCGCCGAAGGGCAGGTCGTAGCTGAACAGCAGATTGAACACGTGGGGCTGATCGAACGGCAGGAACGACTTCATGTCGCTCAAGTTGTAAGCATCTTGCGCGCCGACGTTGAAGTGCTGTGAGAAGATCTGCCGGTAGTGCGCATTGGCCAGAGACTTCGACCAAGTGTAGTTGCCGAGCAATTGCAAATTGCCGAAACGGCGCTGGACTTTGGCCTGCAGCGAGTCGTACCAGGTTTGGCCTTGGCCGGAGTTGCGGCTGATGACGTCCAGATATTGCGGGAAGGGGCGCAGCGCCTGCGCCACCGTGCGGGTGAGCGGGTAACTGGCATATGGCAGACGGACCGTTCCGGCAGTCAAGGCAGCCTGGCCGGCAGGTGAGGCCAACGTCGACTGCAGCAAGCTGCCCTTGGCGAGTTGGCTAGTCTGCAGCTGATTGATGTTGATGGAGGAGTTCAAGCCGTTGGCGCGGTTGCCAATGTAACCGACATCAATGAGGAACCTGGCCACCTCGTGCTGAATGTTAAAGCTCCAGTTGGTAACACGCGGAGCCTTGCCATACGTGGGGCCCAGGAAGTCCGCGCCCTGAAAGTTCAGCTGAGAAGGATCAAAGTTCGGCGGCGGCGCATAGTTCGCGCTCACCGGAATACCGCCATCCCAATTCAAGACCGGGTCTACAAAGTTGCCCTGGATCGCATTGCCGGCCGCGAAGCCGGGTCGGCAGCCGCAGCCACCGTTGCCGAGCGTCTGGTAGAAGATGCCCCAGCCGCCGCGTAGGACGGTCTTGGAGGAAAGCTGGTAGGCGAAACCCGCGCGCGGTCCGATGTTCGAGTAGTCGGTCGGATACGGACGAATCTGGCCTGTGCGGCCTGGACCCTTACCGTAAAATTCCAAGGCACCTGGCAGGTTGCCCGCTCCGGGGTTGGGACGGTTCAGATTCAGGCTGCCATAGTTGCCCGTGGGGATGAACCACCCGATCGGCACTTCGTAGCGCATGCCGAGATTCACCGTGAGGCGCTTCGAAACGCGCCAGTTATCGGAGAAGTAGCCCGCCGTATAGCGATAGTTGATGTAGTCGAGGATCACCGGCAAAATGCCGCGATTGGCCTCTTCCACCGCGCCGAGCAGCAAGCTGGCGAACTCATGGCCGCTGCCGCTGGCGCTGCCAGGGACGGCGGTCTGATTGCGGCTAAAGAAGTATTGACCATTCGAGGAGGCGAGGTCGAATCCGAACGTCTGCAATCGCCGATGATCCCATCCGAACTTGAACTCGTGTTTGCCCTTGATCCAGGTCGCGCCCTGGCTAATGTGCAGCGTGTCATTGTCCTGGCCGCCGTTGGCGACCTTGCCGTCCTGCACGCCATACGGAGAAAGTCCGGCCGCGCCGCGGAAGTTGATACGCGGCATGGCGTCGGCTTCTGCCGTCTGGCCGGGGATGCCCAGCTTGGACGCCCAGCCGGCCTGTGCCGGATTGTTCCAAAGTTGCCGCGTTGCCGTATAGCCCACCGTGCTGTGCAGCAGGAAATTCGGGGTGATGCTCCAATCGTGGTTGAAACGCAGATTAAAGGGCAATTGACCGCTGAATCCCAGCGAGTTGCCGATCGGGCCGGCGAAATTGCCGGTGTCCTGGCTGCCGCCGTTTTCCTTGCTCACGAAGAAGGCTAACCGGTTGTTCGGCGTAAAGGCATGGTCGAATTTCAAACTCCAGATCTTCTGCTCGATCACGCTGGTGTTGACGAAGTCGTAGTTACCAAGCAGGACGCCCCGGGTGGGATTCGGAATCAGGGGGAGCAAATTCTTGGCCACATTGCTAAAACGAGCCTGAGGAATGGTGTTGTTGGGAAACGGAGCGCGAACGCCGTTCGCGGTGGTGGCCGGATCGTAGATCAACTGGGTTCCGAGTTCAGAGAAATTGCCGGACTTCATCGCCGCCGTGGGAACGGTCGACAGCGGGAAGCTAATCACCGCCGGCAGCAAACGCTGCGTGTAAGTGAAGTAGAAGAACGTCTTGTCACGTCCATCGTAAATTTTCGGAATAAAGATCGGGCCGCCTGCGGCACCACCGATTTCGTTCTGCCGTTCTTTGGGCCGAAAGTTCTGGGCTGGATTCGGGTTCGAGGTGCGCACCCAGGCATTCGAGTTCCAGATGTCGCGCCGCATATTCAAGAAGGCGGTTCCGTGGTACCAATTGCTGCCGCTCTTGGTGGCATAGGTTTCCACACCGCCGCCAAACCGGCCGAGCTCCGCGGCATAGGAGCCCGTGGTGAGTTTGAATTCCTGGAACATTTCCGCCGCCGGCATGTTAAATACGACACCGCCCGATTCCGGAATGATCGCTGAGGCACCATCGATCTGCACTTCCTGGGCGCGACCGCCCGAACCTGAGATGCTGACTTCGGCGCCCGAATTGACGCCCGGCATATAGGTGACGAACGCGCGGGGGTTGCGGATGCCGCCGGTGAAGAGCGGAATGTCGTTCATGAACTTCGGGGAAAACGTCTGCCCGATCTCGCTGGTGGAGCTCTGCAGCGCCGGGGCCTCGGCGGTCACTTCTACCGACTGCTGGACATCACCGACTTCCAGGGAAACGGTAAGGTCCACCCGTTGGCCAATCGGAATTTGGATATTGCTGCGATTGAGCTTTTTGAAACCGGTCTTCTCCGCCTGGACGCTATAGATGTCAGCCCTAAGCGAAGGGAAGGCATAGGAGCCAGTGTCGTTCGATACGGTTTCGATTTTGAGATTGGTGGCGGCACTGATGGCGGTTAACTTCACTCCGGGGATGCTGGCGCCGTTGCTATCGAGCACCGTTCCGCCCAAAGATCCCGTGGATACCTGACCCAACGCCAAGCAGCCAGTTAACACTGTTCCAGTAAACAACATGGTTATCTGTTTGATTGTCATTACTCTTCCTCTTTAACTCCTTTTTCTGGTAGCGAAAACTATGAGAAATCATAGGCTTAGCGTCACCCAGACTCATCCGTCAGCGATTCTACATTACTTCGGTCAAGATTTCCACCCACAATATGTAACGCGCCTGAAATTAAAGTAATCTTAAATATATTTAATTAAAAAATCACAATCCTGAGGCGCATTCAACCGGTTGGAACCTTTTCCGCGCTCCAACCGCGACACTCTCTCCGTTACTGAAAATGGAAGATGGCCAGACCGGCACCAGCCAGCGCAAATGAGGGTATTCCCCTCAGGTGAAACCCCTAGTGTTCAAATTTTTACCCGAACCGAACCAAGGGATCTACAGGATTGCTTTCCCGCTACCGATTGAACAGGCGTGAGAGCAAGAGCACGTAAAGGCATCGCGCTATTGGCCACGGGGGCCATGATTGTCGTCCTGGTCGGCTTTCTAGGCCTGGCCATGGATGCCGGGTATCTGGCCGGGGTGAAGAGCCGCATGCAAACCGCCGCCGACACGGCCGCCATGGCCGGGGCGATGGGGACGAGCCGGGGCGAAGCCGCGCCGGACGCCGCGCGCTCCGTCGCACGCCTGAACGGCTTCACGCATGCCCGGAATACGGTGCAAGTCTCTGTCAACACACCGCCGCAATACGGCGACTTCCGCGGCGACTCCGAAGCCGTCGAAGTCATGATCTCGCAAAACGTGCCGACGTCTTTCTTCCGCATCTTCCACATGCCGACCGCCGAAGTGAAAGCCCGGGCCGTAGCGCGAAGGCGCAATCAGCGCGCGGAGCTGGGGGAATGAAACGTAAAGGCAGCGCTCTGCTGGAGACCGCTCTCGCGTTCCCCGTCCTGGTGATCATCGTCATGGGCGTGGTGGACTACGGCCGGATCTTCTCCACCAATCTGATCGCCGGAAACGCCGCGCGCGCCGGAGCCCAGGTCGCCATCCTGAATCCAGAACGCTTTCAAGGAGCCGATATCGCCGCCAGCATTCGCGATCTGGAAGCCGTTATTGACGCTCAGGACCCTCAACAGCGTAAAGTGGTCGTCGTCACGCGTTTCTCCGAATGCCCGGGCACGGAAACCGAGCAGTCCTACCCGGCCGGCTGTAACGGTGCCGCCAGCTATGTCAGGGTCCGCGTGGCCTTACCGCTGGAGCCGACGTTCCGCTATCCCGCGGGGGCCTTTCCCGCCCAAGTGGCCGAAACCGCCGTGGTGAGGATCAATTAAAATGACCGCTTTAACGAACCCCGACCGTAAGAGAGGGGATGTTGCCAGGGCCAGAAAGGGCAGTGGCATCCTCGAAGTAGCGCTGGTGCTGCCAGTGCTGATGATCACCCTGCTCGCGATCGCCGACCTCGGCCGTTACGTCTACGCCACCAACATGATGCCCTTTCTAGCCAGGGAAGGCGCGCGCTGGGCATCGCTCGAAGCCAACCGGCCGACGAAGCGCCTGGATGAACAGACGGTTTCGAAATACGTCCGTTCGCTCGCCGCCGGATTGCCCGAAGCCGAAGTCCGGGTGGAGACCAATGTGGAGCCGCAACTGGTCGGCGTCAAAGTCACCTGGGTATTCCAGCCCGTGCTAAACATCTTCGGCGGACCCTTCACCGTCCAGGGCCATGCCGCCATGCGTCGCGCAATTCCTTAATTGGAGAATTCGCCCGCGTAAAGGCTCGAGAGCGCCAGGGTGCAGTCTACCGAAACCAGCGCCACCACTGCCTCCATGCCCCGGCCCTCCGAGAGCAGCCAGTTCCCATCGGGCTGCCGCGCATAATGCTCAATCAAAATTTCGGTGCTATGAATCAGCAGGTAATCCCGCAGCATGGGAATTTCACGATAGCGCGCGAACTTCTTGCCGTGGTCGTAGTCGGCCGTGGAGGGCGAAAGGACTTCGGCGATCACGCAGGGGTTGATCAAAATATCGTCGGAACTGTCATGCGTGAGGGACTCGCCGCAAACGACGGAGACGTCCGGATAGAAGTAGGAAGCACTCTTCGGCGTCCGCACCCGAGCGTCGGATGTATAGACGGTGCAGGACTTCAGCTGCCGCATGAATTCGTAATTCAGCCGCGCAGCTAATCGGGAGTGCCGCAGCCCTCCGCCGGCCATGGCCATCATTTCGCCGTCCACAAACTCACTCTTGTAGTCCGCAGCACGGTCGAAGGACAGGTAGTCATGCTCGGTGAGCGACGGTATTGGCTGAGTGGCCATGCCTTGATTGTACGTTAGCCAGCCAAGCGCAGCTTCCCCAACAGCGCTCCCCAGCCCGACCCGGCCGAGACCGGATCGCCCCCATTGGCCAAGGCGGCCGCCAAGACTTTGAAGCTCTTGCCCAATCCCGAATCCCGGTCAACACCCGCCCCTGCGAGCACCGCTTTCCGCACCGCGGCATAGTCATTGGGCAACTGAAACGTCACCGGCCGCCCCACATGCGCCTGGACGTCGGCGATCGCCAGTTCCTGCCGGTGAAAGCGATTCACGACCAGCTTCACCTTACCGTCCGGCACGCCACAGGCAGCCAATTCGGCCAGACGCCGGGGCGCTAGTTCGAGCGACAGCAACTCCTGCGTCGAAACCAAATGCACGGCGCGCGACCGTAGCACCACCTCGGCGGTCGCCTCGTTCACCAGTTCCGGCAAGTCGGCGAGCACGATGTCATACTTGGGCACCAGCAGTTCCAACAGGCCGTGGAAGTCGCTCCAGTCCGGCAAACGCTCCATGCGGGTGCGGCTCGAAAGGAGGAAATCCACCCCATGCAACGGAGTGAGGCTCGCGTTCAAGCGATGCCCCTCCTGCGCCCCGACCGCATAGAGGGCGTTCTGCATGGAGCCCAGCGGACGGGCCTTCAGCATCAGCGACATCACGCCGCTGCGCAAATCGCACTCCAGCACCAGCACGCGTTTCCCCATCGAAGCCAATTCAAGGGCCGTCTGCACCACCACCGTCGAACAGCCGCAGCCCGCCTTGGCCGGCAGAAAGCTCCATAGATTTTCGTAAGCCTCGCCGCTCACCCGGCGCACCGCCCGGCTCACCGCATCGGATAAGTCGGCTTGGTCGGGCGGCAAGGCGATGTAGCTGCCAAGCCCGGTAACGTCCAGATTCACGTTCTCCGGCGGATCGACCCCAATCAAAGCCGTACGCGGCCACTGCCGCCGGACCTCATTCAACACCTCCATCGCCTCGTGCGGATAGGTGAGATCGATGAAGCAGACCTGCGGATCGGCCACCCGGATCAGCCGCTGCGTTTCGCTCACGTTCGGATAATGGCCCAACGCCGTATGCACCATCAGCGTCCCGCTATCGGACACGACGGCTTGCAGCACGCGTCGCCGCGTTTCGTTCGCGAGAATAAGAACGGTCGTTAGCACCCTATTCGAGCGTATCGGCCAGTACCTTGGAAATTCCAGGACTGCGCGAATTATAGTTTCGCGCGCTTGGCCTGCTGGAAAACTTTCTTCAAGCCGCGAATCGCCAAGTCCACTTCCTTCTCCGTCAGGATGTAGGGCGGCAGGAAGCGCAGCACCGTATCGTGGGTGCAATTAAACAGTAACCCGTGCGCCATACCGTCGATCACCATCTGCTTGCCGGGCCGATCCAGCTCGACGCCAATCATCAACCCGCTGCCGCGCACTTCCTTAATGAAGCTGAACCGCTGGCTCAGCCCGCGCAGTTCCGTGCGGAAATACTCGCCCACCCGATTGATCTGCGGCAGTAAGTCATCCAGCATTTCGTAGAACTCGAGCGCCACCCGGCAAGCCAGTGCCCCGCCCCCAAATGTCGTGCCGTGCATGCCGGGCGCGATCGACGCGGCGGCCCGCTCATTCGTCACCACAAAGCCCAACGGCAGTCCACAGGCCACCGGTTTCGCCGCCACCATGATGTCCGGCATAATCACCGGCGAATGCAGGTGATAGGAATAATGCACGCCCGGGCGGCCGACGCCGCTCTGGATTTCGTCGCACACTAGCAGGGCGTTGTAACGGTCGGCGAGGTCGCGCGCTTTTTGGAAGAAACGGGTGCAGATCGGGTTGATGCCGCCTTCGCCCTGAATCCCTTCAATGAAGATGCCGCAGGTGCGTTCACTAAACGCCGCTTCGAGCGCCGCATCGTCCCGGCGCGGCACGAACTTGACGCCCGGCATCAAAGGCTCAAAGTCATGCCGGTATTTCGGTTGGCCCGTCAGCGACAGCGCCCCCACCGTGCGCCCATGAAATGAGTCATCCAGCGAAATGATCTCGTACTTATCGGGAGAAACCTTGCGCCCATGCGCCTTGCACATCTTAATCGCCGCTTCGACGGCTTCGGTGCCCGAATTACAAAAAAAGGCGCGCTGTAAACCGGACGTCTCGCACAACTTCTTCGCCAACAATCCTTGATAGCGGTGGTAATACAGATTCGACGTGTGAATCAGCTTCACCGACTGTTCCCGGATCACCTTCATGATGCGCGGATGCGCGTGCCCCAAAGCATTCACGCCAATGCCCGAAATCAGATCGAGATATTTCTTATGGTCCAGATCGTAAAGGTAACAGCCCTTACCCCGATCCAGCACGAGGGGATAACGCCCATAATTTTGCAGGACGTACTGCTTTTCAAGTTCAATCACCTGCTGCGATTCAGTCAGGGTGACTTCGGGAGCACTTTCCATCCTTCGATGATACCGAACCTATTGAATGAAGCCCAATTTTCGTAAGGCCGCCGCCGGTTCCTGCTGGTCGAACTGCCGCAGCTGCGCCTTCGCCCGCCCGCGCTCCAGCGCCACCGCAAACGGCGGATCGCCAAACGGGAACACCTTCTTCAGTTCCTTGATGTCGTTCGACACCATACCCTTCAGCTTGGTGGTGTCCATAAACTGCTGGCCATACTGCGGCAACACGGTGGGAATGCCGATCACCTTATCCGCCAGCCAAGTATGCTTCGCCATCGCCTTGGCCGCGTCGTTGCAATGCGAACACATCGGGTCGAAGAAGTAGAGAAACACCTTGCCCTCGCGCAACGGCACCGGCACCCCATTCACCATGGCCGTCTCCGGTGCAAGCACACCCGTCTCCCCGCGCACTACGATGGCATACGAACCCACCGAAAACAGCGCCACCACCCCTAGGATCATCGCCGCCGGACGCAGGCCCGTCGAAGGTTTTGCCCACCATCCCGCTACCGCCGCCGCCACTAACATCGCCAAGTCACTGTAGAAGAATTCCGGATTGATGGCCCGCTTCAAGCCCGGAAAGCAGCTGCAATCCATGCCCTTCAAGGCCGTATAGTTCCAGCCGACATAGCCTATGAAGCCCAACAGCATCACGCCTGAGAGCAACGCGCCCCACCGCCGGAAGCGCGGAATCAGCAACAGTAAGCCGGAAAATATTTCGCCGGTCGCCAGCGCCACCGTAAACGGCTGCGATAATACTGCGGGCACCTTCATGTTCGTGATGATTGTCGCCCACGTGAGCGGGTCGAGGCTTTTCCAGATGCCGGCACCCAGAAAAAAGACGCCCAATCCGATCGCCGCCACCCAAGCCGCAATGTTTTGCGCCGGCGAAATTTTGTTTTGCGCAGACACCATCGGAGATCCCGTGCCGCCCGCCTGAGCGTATGCCATACTTTCAGCCATGATTCCCATTCTAGTGCCTCTGGCGCTCGCTTTCGCTACCCTGGCGTACGCCCAGATCGCGGACTTGGTTGTAGAAAATGCCCTCATCTATACCGTGGACGCGAAAAAGCCCAAAGCGGTAGCGCTCGCCGTGAAGGATGGCAAGTTTATTTATGTCGGCGACAAAGTCGCGGCCCATGCCGGCCCCCAAACCCAACGGATTGACGCCAAAGGTGCCGCCGTCATCCCCGGACTCATTGATTCGCACACCCACCTGCGCGGCCTCGGCGACCTCCTCAGCTCCAACGACTTCCGCCGGTTCAAGTCCCCCGGCGAAATCGCGCTCTCGCTGAAGCAAAAAGCTGACTCGTCTTCCAATACCACCTGGATCACCGGCCGCAACTGGGACCAAGCCAACTGGGGCGACCGCATGCCCACCAAAAGCGACCTCGACGCCGTCATTCCCAACCACCCCGTTTTCCTCCGCCGCGTCGATGGCCACGCCGCCTGGGTGAACTCTCGCGCCCTGTCGCTGGCCAAAGTCACCCGCGACACGCCTGACCCGCCCGGAGGCAAGATCTTGCGCAATGCCAAGGGCGAGCCCACCGGCATTCTGGTCGACCGTGCCATGGCCCTGGTCGCCAAAAATATTCCCGCCGCCACCGCCGAGCAAGTCGAGGCCTCCCTCGTCCGCGCCGCCCGGGAATGCGCCCGCCTCGGCATCACCACCATCCACGACGCCGGCGTCGATCGCCTCACCGTCGATGCCTACCGCCGCCTTACCGCCAAGAAACAGCTCCCCGTCCGCATCTACGCCATGATTGGCGGCACCGGTGACCTTTGGGACGAGTTCCGCAAATCCGGCCCCGTCATTGACGACCGCCTCAGTTTCCGCACGCTCAAGCTCGTCTCCGACGGTGCCATGGGCTCCCGCGGTGCCGCCTTCTGGCAGCCCTATTCCGATGACAAAGCCAACTCCGGCCTCCTGATTCTCTCGAAAGAGCAAATCGAAAAGACCGCCGAGCAAGCGCTTGACTCGGGCTTCCAGGTCGCGGTGCATGCGATCGGCGACAAAGCCAATTCAACGGTCCTGGAGGCCTTCATCGAAGCCTTCAAAGCCAAAGGCATCACGGGTAAAAACGACAAGCGCTTCCGCGTCGAACACGCCCAAGTTATCCGCCTGCCCGACTTCGCCCTGTTCGGCCAATATGATGTGATTGCGTCGATCCAGTCCACCCACGCGACGAGCGACATGCGCTGGGCCGGCCAACGTTTAGGCCCCGACCGTCTCCAAGGCGCGTGGGCCACCAACCGCTTCTTAAAAGCCGGAGCCCACATCGCCAACGGCTCTGATTTTCCCGTCGAAGACCCCAACCCCATCTGGGGCTTCTACGCCGCAGTTACTCGCCAAGACCACAACGGCAATCCCCCCGGAGGCTTCCTCCCCGACCAAATACTCAGTCGCGACCGCGCCTTACAATCATTTACTCTAGACGGCGCTTACGCCTCATTCGAAGAAAACAAAAAAGGCAGCATCACCGTAGGTAAGTTCGCCGACTTCCTCATCCTGGACCGCGACATCATGACGCTCGCCCCCAAAGAAATCATCGGAACCAAAATCAAACTAACAATTCTAAATGGCGAAATCGTCTACCGTCAGTAGGACCGGCCTCATCAGCGCTAACTTAAGAACATTTTTAGCCGCGACGGCTTAACACATATCTTTTGCATGCCATCGCAGCATCCATGGGCGTCCAAACGAACCCCCACCGTGAGAGAGGGGATGCGGTGACACGCCGCGAAAAAAACCAAGCGGTCGCGGCTCTGGCCCGTCCGGCCCGCGCACGAAGTTGAAAACCGAAAAGCCATCCGGATGACCGGATGGCTTTCAGGTTCTCCCTATGTAAGAAAAATAGAACTTAGGCGCCGGGCTTCTTGTCCATCTTGTCCATCTTGTCCATCTTGTCCATCTTGTCCTTATCCTTAGACTTCTTTTTCTTGGCCTCTTTCTTCTCCATCTTGTCTTTCTTCTCCATCTTGTCTTCAGCGGGGACGGCGGAGACGGTGAAGATGGCAAGCGCGGCGGCGAGAGCGATTCTTTTTAGCATAATTGATTCCTTTTTTTCAGTTAGTAATTATTACAGACCGGCGTACCAGTCGTAGCCACGCTCGTTCCAATAGTCTTGGGGACGCCGGGCGGTGAACTGGATGGTTCCGATCCGCTTCATGTTCTTGATTCCGTATTTCACCGGAATCACCAGACGCAACGGTGCGCCATGTTCGGAAGTGAGTGGTTGTCCATTCATTTCCCAAGCCAGCAGCGTCTGCGGATGCAACGCGCTTTCAAGATCAAGACCGACATAGTAAGACTCATCGGGAGTTCTTAAGCTAACATATTCCGGGGCGTTCGCAGGAGCGATATTCCGCAGAAGAGTGCCCTTCCAACTCACGACCTCGCTCCACCCCTCCACGCACATCAGTTCCGTCGTCATCGCCACCGCCGGTAAGGCCTGTAGCTGCAACAAACTCATGGCCCGCGCGCCCCCTGGATCGACGATCTTCAACTGCCAGTCCGCCACCTCGTTTTCCAACCCCACATTCCCGTTCGGCCGCGGCTCCTTGGCCCGATCCTGCGGGAAGGTAGGCGTTAGACCGCGTGCCCCGAACAGCTTCCTCGTCACCTTCTCGTTCCATTCGTGCGGGCTGATCTTGAGGGATTCCCGCAGGCCAGCCACCACCGCCACTCCAGCCAGGCCAAACTTGACGAACGCGCGGCGCTGGTTATTCATGTCCGGTCACCATGGCACGAAAGTTCGGCCAACCGGCCCGAATCACCTGCCCTACGTGCATCAAAAAGAAGCCGACATAGCCGACGGTCAGCAGGAAATGAATCGTGCGTGCGTTTTGGTAGCCACCCGCCAACTGGTTCAGAATCGAGAGTTGCACCGGCCGGTAGATCGCCAATCCCGTCACCAATGAGCCGAGCCCCATCAACACCACGCCAGTGTAGGCAATCTGCTGAGCAGCGTTGAACTTCGCCGGGGGCAATGGCTCTTTGCGGATTCCCAGGTCGTGCAGCACCACCTGAAAGGCCTGCCGCAAGGCGTCCCTTCCAGGAATCAGTTCCCGCCACTCTCCACTGAAGAGCGTGTAGGCCACATAGCAGACCCCGTTGATCGCGAACAGCCACATGAACAGGAAATGGTACTGCATGCCCTCCGAAAGCCGGAACTCGACATGCAGTTTTTTGTAAAACCAATCGGGAAAGCTAAAGAATGCATCGTTCGCCCAATAAATCAGGAGCCCGCTCCAAATCATCAGGGCAAGCAACGGAAAGTTGAGCCAGTGGAACCAACGGATCGCCAGAGGATGTTTCGCGGTTGTCATCGCAGAACAGATCCCGCAACGGCAACATTTTATTCCCGCCACTGCGGCCAAAGTCACCAAGGCTCAGGGGCGGCGCCTTTACCGGCGCGGAGAGCGACTAGGGTGCAGCCAGTGAGCATCAGGGCGTAAGTGGATGGTTCGGCGATGCCGTCGCTCATCAAGCGCTGCATCGAGGTGGGGCCAGGGACGTTGACGTAAACGATGCCGCCGGTTTGCGTTCGGCCGAGGCTGGCCGAGAGAAAGGAATTGGCGAGCGAGAGGACAATAGAGTCGGTGGAGTTGAGGGCGTCGGCGCTTTGCCGGATGCGACCGGCGGCGAAACCGTCGCCACCATCGTGGACGACGTCCCAGATGGCGAGTTGCAAGGCGGCACCTTGTTTCTGTGTGAGATTCGCGTCGAGCTGAGTGTTGATCGCCGGCAGCGTGTTCCGTAACATCCACTCGATGCGGCCACCGTTGTTGATGCTGTTCTGGCCGAATAGGTTCACGTCGTGGTTGCCGTAACGAATCGGGAAGAAATAATCCACGCAAAAGACGTCCAATTTGCAGTACTAACTGGAGCTTGCTCTACTTACGGTTTATGGGCTAGCAAAGCGACGCCTTCGCGGCCATCGTGGTGCATGCTGCGGGGCAAATCGTGGCGGCGGTAGAACCAGGCGCGGTCAACAACGAGTCCGGCGGCTTGGAAAACGCGAGTAAGGACCTGAGGGTCGAGTAAGTGAAGGGCGGGGGGGATTTGGGTCAGCTTCCGGTGAGTGGAAATGGCAGCGGTGTCCATCACATAGCCAGGCCAGGGGTCGCCCGCCGCCACGCGCTGCTCGTATTGGGGAATAAAACGGCTGAAAGGCTGTTGGTAAGGTGTTCCGGCGTGAATAAAGAGCTGGCCACCGGGTGCTAGCCAATTAGCGATCTTAGCCGCGCCCAAGGTAAGTTCCGGGCCGTCTAAGAAGTGCAGGACATTCGAAGCATGGACGGCACCGAGGCTGGCGGGGGGCAGATCGAGTTGGTTGGGAAAGCGGCCGGGAAGAAGTTGAAGCCGGGAGTTTGGCCCGGCCAGGCTGGCCAATACAGCGAGGTGTTCCGCATCCAGGTCATTGGCGATGACGCGCGCTCCGGCGGCGAGGGCCGGCAAGGTCGCGACGCCATAGGCGGCACCGAGGTCCAGCACCGGCAACGACGCGGTGCGGCAGTGGTCGACAAATAGCTGGCTCAGGGCGTTGATCTGATTCGACGTCCAGCCCATGCGATTGCGGGTCGGCGCACGGCGATGAGGCGCAGGCGGCATAGAGGCCATTAGAGCATGTAGCCTGGATGGATGCGTTGCGCGATCATTGGAGCGGGAATTACGGGCTTGGCCGCCGCCCGCAAGCTGAAGGAACTTGACTGGGAGCCGGTGCTGTTCGATAAGGGCAAGCGGCCGGGCGGCCGGATGGCCACTCGACGGCTGACCGGTGCGCTGGGCGAAGAGGCGCGGCTCGATTCCGGGGCGCAGTACTTCACCGTGCGTCACCCGAGTTTCGCCACGACTCTGCACGGCATGCTGGACGAGGGCGTGGTCCGTCAATGGCACCAAGGCTTCAGCAGCGGCGACGAACTCGGCCGTCCGCGCTATTGCGGCGTGGCGGGCATGAACTCGGTGGCCCAGGCGTGGGCCGCCGGTTTGACGATCCACCCGGAAGTACGGGTGGAAAAGTTGGAAGCCGTAGGGCATGGTTGGCGCGTGATGGGCGACGATTTCGACGCCGTGATTCTGACGGCGCCAGTGCCGCAATCGCTGCAACTGGTGGGCCATCCGGAGCACGCCGTGTTGGGCAAGATCGCCTATGACCGTTGCCTGGCGGTGCTCGCGATTCCAGTTAAACCGGTGACGATTCTGGGCCCCGGTTCGTGGCGGGCTTTCGACGACGAACCCATCGCCTTCATCGCCGACAACCGGCGCAAGGGCATTTCCAAGGAGCCGGCGATCACCATCCATGCCACCGGGGCCTACAGCCTGCAGCATTGGGATGACGAACACGCCAGCGCCGAACTGCTGCATGAGGCCGGGGTGGAGGCGAGCACCACTTACTTGCACCGGTGGAAGTTTGCCAAGGCCACGGTGCTGCATCCGGAACGCTGTTATCGCGAGCCTAGCGGGCCACCGCTGGTTTTCGCGGGCGACGCATTTCTTGAGCCACGGGTGGAAGGCGCCGTGCTGTCCGGTTGGGCGGCGGCCGAGGCGGTTACCGGGAGGTAATGACGAAGACAGCGACTTCCGCCGTCAGATTCGGGAAGCGTTTCACTTCGCGCTGGCCGGCCAGAAAAATGGTGCGCTCTACGGGCCAATTCTCCTTGGCGCACAGCATTTCGAAATCATCGACGGTGAGGAAGTGCAGGTTCGGCGAATCGTACCAATCGTAAGGAAATAGCCGGTTACGGGGCGCGCGGCCGCTAAACAGATGCGCCAGCCGGACGCTGTGGTGGCCGAAGTTGGGGAAGGCGACGATGGCGCGCTTGCCCACGCGGAGCATGTTACGGAGCACTTGCAGGGGATGGCGCGTTTGCTGCAAGGTCTGGCTGAGGATGACGTAATCGAAGGCTTGGTCAGGATAGTCGTTGAGGCTGGTTTCGATGTCGCCTTGATAGACGGACGCCCCGCGGGCGATCGCGGCTTGGACGAGGTCCGGCAGCAGTTCTACGCCGCGGGCGTCGACATTCTTGTGCTCCATCAGCCAGGCGATCAATTCGCCATCGCCGCAGCCGAGGTCGAGGACGCGAGAGCCGGCCGGGATGATGGCCGTGATGATCTTATAGTCGAGCCGGCTCAAGACATTCTGCACGAAGGGGCGTTTCATGCGGCGGCCACCCGGGCGAAGGTGCTGGCGAGGAAGCCGCGTACCAGGTCCGATTGCGCCTCCACTTCGAGCAGAAATGCGTCGTGACCATAGGTGGATTGAAGCTCGCAGTAAGCGACGTCACGATTGCGGCCCCGCAGGGCGCTGACGATTTCGAGCGATTGATAAGTGGGGTAAAGCCAGTCGGAGGTGAAGCTGATGACCAGAAAGCGGGCGGTGGTTTTCTCAAAAGCGGCGCCCAATGAGGCGTGCCCCGCAGCCAGATCGAAGTAATCCATGGCTTTGGTGATGTAGAGGTAGGAGTTGGCGTCGAAGCGGTCGACGAACTGGCTCCCCCGGTAGCGGAGGTAGCTTTCGACTTCGAATTCGGCGGAAAAATCGTAGCCGAGTTCGGCGCGCTGGCGCAGCCGCCGGCCGAATTTTTCTTTCATTGAGTCATCGCTCATGTAAGTGATGTGGCCCACCATGCGCGCGACGGCGAGGCCGCGTTTGGGCGGCGTGAGGCCGTAGTAATTGCCATCGCGCCAGTCGGGGTCGCTCATAATGCTCTGCCGGCCCACCTCGTTGAAGGCGATCTGCTGGGCGCTATGGCGCGACGTGGTGGCGATGGGAATCACGCTGGCCACGGCATCGGGAAACAGCACGGCCCAGGCGAGAGTCTGCATGCCGCCCATGGATCCGCCCGAGACGCTCAGCAGCCGGGCAATGCCCAAGTGATCGATCAGCAGCTTTTGCAAGCGGACCATGTCGGCGATCGTGACGACCGGAAAGCTCATGCCGAATGGCGCATTCGTGAGCGGGTTGAGGCTGCCCGGCCCCGTGGTGCCGCGGCAACCGCCCAGGACGTTGGCGCAAATGACGAAGTACTTGCCGGTATCGAAGGCCAGGCCGGGCCCAATCATGTCGTCCCACCAGCCGGGGCGGCCATCTTCTTTACTGATGCCAGCCGCGTGGGCATCGCCGGAAAAGGCGTGGCAGGCCAGGATGGCGTTGGAGCGGGAGGCGTTCAATTCGCCATAAGTCTCGTAGGCACAGTCGACGGCGGACAAGGTGACGCCGCAGTCCAGGGCTAAGGAGGGGAAGGTGACTATGTGTGTTTCGACTGGCATCGAGGAGGGGATGTGACTCGATTATAGCCCGGTGTGCTAACTTAGAAAAAATCCCCCCACGCGACGAAGGAGAGCTACGGTTGAACACAGCCATCCTCGCTCTGGAAGATGGAGCCATCTTCGAGGGCCTCGGTTTTGGTGCGCCCGCTGAAAGTAAAGGTGAGGTCGTTTTTAAT
>JANLPT010000410.1:0-4658 GCA_031367405.1 Bryobacteraceae bacterium | reverse complement strand
CCCGGCACGCCATGCCGCACTACGCTTCGACGGCGGCCTCACGACCGCCACCGCAAGACTCAAGGTCAGGTGGTTCGCTATTCCTTTCCTGTAGGACTCTTTCATTCCCTACTGCATGCCGGTTTATCCCGGCGCTCGGATACCCGGCGATGCCCCCGTTTTCCATGTGAAAGTGCACCTATGGGACGCTGATCGCCGTCCATCACGCGGGTGGCCGCATACACTTCGTGGCCAATGGCCCCGTCCTCCCGTGTGTGAATCTCACCGAACAGTTCACATACTAGCGACAGAGACAAGACTCCTGGTGACAAGACTCCTGGAGCTGGTTGAGTTTGAAACGGGTAGCTGGTATGATGCCGTCTACTCAAGCGCTCGGATTGAGAAGTTGGGGCGCTTTGAGCGAAGCATATGACCGTACTCAATTGGACTCTTCTTCTGACTCTCGCGATGTGCCTCGGCCTACGTCAAGGCAAGGCCGAGACAAACATAGAATCGCCTCTCGCGCCTGGTATTCGTGATGTTCAAAACAGGATGCTAACTGCTCGGCAACTCGCTGAAAAGTTGCGCGATGGCCACAAGGATTCCTTCCTCGCGATATCGAGAATCTTGTATGAAGGTGGCGGGGGCGCGTTAGATCCTGGTCGGCAGATTCTCGAAATCGAGGGCCTATTGCGAACCACAATTGAGGGAATTGAACAGGGTCAGCGCGGCCTCATCCTAGAGCCTTTCGGCAAAGCCTTGCAGCTATCAGTAGACCTAGTCATCAGCAAGATGCCTGAGTCACCACTTCGATCTAAGCTATTGGTTGCGAACCTTTCTCAACAAGTCGGTCATGAAATTCTGCGTGCAGCGCAATCAGAGCAGGAGGCGCGGATGTTCGACCGTCTTGCCGACACTTACAGCAAAATCGGGCAAATCTTGACCGCGAGTGAATCCAGCTGGCAGAAGCGGCAAGCTCTTTCGCATACTAAAAAGCCGATAATCCAAAGGAAAACGACAGCGACGCTGGCAAATGCAGTTCCGAATGGTCAAGGTGATTCACTGATCGACCTGCTCCAGTGGGTGAACCAAGGCAATAGAACTTTCTCCAATCCAACACAGGAGAATCGATTCTACACAAGAAATCCTGAGCTCCGCCAGTTTCGTTCGATTGGTGAGATTAGATCCCCGGAGTCCGAGTTTGAACAATGGAATCAAATGATTCAAAAGGCCCAGATGGAGGATGGGAAACGCCGATTATCAGATGGATTGCTACAGCAGTTAAAGGCAAAGAGGAGAAAGTTGAATGAACGAGCGGAGCAGCTTATCAAGGACGCGAAGGACAATCAAACTGCCTGGGGAAGCTGTTTTGGGGCATGCGTCAACACTTCAAATTCATGCTTAGGTGCTTGCAACAATAGGCACGACCCTGTTGGAACTTCTCTCAATAGGGAGGTTGGCCAAATTAACGAAGAGGTTGGACGGCTTAACCTCGAAATCCTAATACTCGAACTGGGCGGGTAGCTCAGAAAACACGGGAAGAACGGAAGAACGGGGGCATCGCCGGGTATCCGAGCGCCGGGATAAACCGGCATGCAGTAGCTTAACGGGGCCATCGCCGGGTATCCCCCGACCTTCCCCTAACTCGCAGTAAATAAATACAGTTAACCCATCCCCGATCTTCGGAACTCCCCTTCGCCCGAAGATTCCAGGCATGCTAGAGAAGCCGCGCCACCCAATTCAAACGCGATCTGCGCACTCACCCAGTCACAGCAAACTAGAAAAACCTCGCCGGAAAAACCTCGCCACCGCCGGAGTGGTGCAATCCTTGCCGTTCCTCCGGCGATGGCCCCGTTCCTCCGCGCCGTTTCTCTCCGACAGACTCGAATGGGTGGTACCGTGTGGCCGGAAGAGGGTGCCGACGGTTGGAATGGTGAGAAGCCTCAAAATACCATTACTCATAATTTAAGCGTACCCATTGGTTTACAGAAGGGTCAGCGGATGCCGGGCGATGGCCATTCGCCCGGGATTTACCGGCCCAGCAGCTTACTGGTGGGCGTTCCGGTGCGGGCTGCGGGCCAGGCGTAGGCTTGGCCGTAGCCGAAGAAGATGCCCAGATCCTTGAACCAATTGCGAGTCAGCGAGGTATCGAAGTCGTAGAGCGCGAGGGCGCTGGCTTGGGGCCCGCCCAGCCGGCCGAGGGCGGAACCGGCCGCGAAGTCGACGGCATTAAGCATAAAGTTGGTCGGCGCGGTGGCGTAGGATCCACTGAACCCCCCGAGCATCAGGCTGAGGTTATAACGGCTGTAACTGACATCGAGAGGAATCGACGCATTGTAACTGCACCATGGAATAGCATCTTGGATGGGCTCACAGTTGCGAAAGACACGCCCATAATAGAATCCGCCTGTGGAGTTTTGCGCGCCGCTGGTGAGGAGCCAATTGGTGATGTCCTGATTGATCTTTCGGGCACCGGGATCTCCGGTGGCGCGGTGAGCCAAGTCCATGGCGCGGCTCACGATGCCTTGGAAAAAGGGTTGAACGCCTTGGCCGGCGAAGACGAAATACTGCCAGGGGCGTCCGTTGGCGGAAGCGCCCTCATAAGGCCGGGGCAGCCGGAATTGGCTGGCATTGACGTAAGTTGGCCCGAGGTAGGTGGCGATGTCGCCGTTGATAGCGGTGTTGTCGTAGGCGACCCAGAAAGAGTAAGTGGGGTCGAAGAAGCTGGGTGCCAGGGTGAAGCCTGAAACGGTGACTAAGTCTGAACCGTTGACCACGTTGACGGTGCCGGGCTGATAGGGCATTTTTTGCGGATAGACGCCGCCCGCAGCCTGGGAAGGAATCCAGCGGTTGGTGATGGATGTTTGGATGGCCGACGCATAGAATTGCCGTTTGACGGCATCGGGACATAGTGCCGCACCGGCAGCGATGTAGGCGAGAACAAAACCCTCTTCGCGGGGGTCGCCCACGTTACCAGCGGAGGCGATGTAGGAGACATAGGCATCGAGCGCCGGATATATTTGTGGCCAAACTTGGGGTTGGTTGCTCTCAACGGCCCACCACATAAGGCCGAGCAGGTTAAAGTCTCGCGGGGAAGGCAAGCGCGCGGGGTAGACACGGCCTTCATCAATGGCGACGCTGCGGAACCAGCGGCTAGCCAGCACACGGGCGGTGTCGCGGTATTCTGAGCGGCCACTGCGTAAGTACAGACCATAGTAGGAGAGGACGACATCGTAGTAATTGACGTAATTGGACCCGCCGGTCCAGCAGGAGAAACAGAGGAGGCGCGAATAGGAGAGGCTAGCGCTTTCGGCCGTCGGCAGGGGCCACTGGAAACGTAAGCTGAGCGACGTCTGCGAGGGGCAGCCGGTGAATTCAAGATTCCGCCGGCCGGTGCCTCCGCCGGGAAGCGTATACCAGACGACGAGTTGACGGTCAGCGACGGGGGCCGTGTTACCTGCGCCGCCGCACAGATCGGTTTGGAATTGGGTACCGGTGCCAGTGACGGTAAAGAATCCCAGCGTGCCGGAGATCGAACCGGAAAGGGCGGTATCCCAATCGGCGGCGTTGAACTGGGGATCGTTGGCTATCTTGGCGGCAAAGCCGTCCGCGAGGGCGCGGTGCCGTTCGTCGAGCCAGGGCCAGGGGCTGGCACCCCAACGAATCATGGGAGAGAACAGAAACGCCGTGGCGTTGTTGGGCGGAGTGACGACGCCCGCGTCATCGGTGGCGACGGCACCAAAGCGTAGATCGGCCGAGGCTGGTCCCGTAGAGTCGACGACGGTGACTCGCACAACGTAAGTGCCAAAGATGGCCCCGCTAATGGTGGGCTGGGCCGTGGCGCGGTTCACCCAACGCAAGGTATTGGGGCCGGAAAGTTGAGTCCAGTAGAAGGTCAACAAGCCGATGCCGGTGGAGCCGGATGCATCGAGTTGGGCATTGCGCCCGGCGCGGATGCTGATGTCGGGGGCCCACGGGGGTGAGTCCTTAACGCTCACTGACACGGCGGGGGCGGCGACGAGCAGCGAGGCGCAAAGTATGCCAGCCCAAAGTAGGCCAGCAGGGCCTAGGACGGGAGGGGTGCGAGTTTCGCGGCAACCATAGCGGAGGAGGCCGATGGCTAATCCGGCGCATAGGAGGAGAACTGAAGCGGGTTCGGGAACCGGGTTAACCGGGCCGGTCGTGGAACCGGCGCGTGTGGCGCTCAAAGGGCCACCGCCATCTTCGAGAATGGCCTGATAAGAGACCATGCCCGGGCCGAGGGTGCTTTGAAAAGAGAACCCGGTGACCGGAATAGAAAAAATATCGAAGGCCGGATCGTCAGAAATCCAAGAGATGTTATTGCCGGAGAAGTCGGCGACCGAACTCCAGTGCATCGGGCTGGCGATCAATGAGGCATTGGGAACCAGGCCGGCTAGATTGAACAAGTCGAACTGATAAATGCCTTCATTCGCATCCGGTGTGTAGGAGATCTGATAAGAGTAAAGGAAATTAGACCCGTTCAGCGTGACGGCTGGGACGACATTGACCGTGCTCGCGACGGCGTGGGAGGCCTCAAATAACAAAAGGCTCAAACCCAGAAGGAATGCAGAGGACATGCGTAAGGGTTTCATGAGTTACACCTAACAAAGACTCTAAGATGTTATCGCAGATTCAACCAGGTGTGCTCTAACGCCGGG
>JANLPT010000354.1:0-24524 GCA_031367405.1 Bryobacteraceae bacterium | reverse complement strand
CCCGGCGAGCGCAACCGCTTCTACAACCTCCTGTCCGAAGTGGGCGAAAACGTCATCCTGATTCTTTCCACCCACATCGTGCAGGACGTCATGGAGCTGTGTACCAACATGGCCATCATCAACCATGGCCGCGTCCTGTTTGCCGGGCGTCCGGAGGAGGGCACCCGGGCTTTGGAAGGCCGCATTTGGAAAAAGTCAATTTCAAAGGCCGAAATCGGCCAGCATGAGCAGCAGTATCGCGTGATCTCGACGAAGCTCATCGGTGGCCGTCCGCTCATCCACATTTATCACCAGGACGATCCCGGCGATGGCTTCGTCTCCACCGCGCCTGACCTTGAGGATGTCTTCTTCAGCAAGATTGTGGGGTTAGCCTAAGTGTTCGCCCACCTGCTGCGTTTTGAGCTCCGCCTCTGGCTGCGAGGCACCATGGTCTACGTCTTTCTAGCCGTCATCGCTTTGATGGTGTTCGGTGCCGTTAGTTCGGATAAGATTATCATCGGTCGCGCGCTCGAAAATACTCACCGCAACGCGCCATTTGTCATTGAGAACTTCTACTCTGTGATGTGTATCCTCACGTTACTCATGACCACCGCCTTCGTCAACAGCGCGGCCACCCGTGACTTCTCTCAGAATACTTACCAACTCATTTTTACCACGCCGCTACGCAAACGCGACTACTTACTTGCGCGCTTCTTCGGCTCGTCAATCGTGGCCGTAATTCCTATGCTGGGCGTTAGTGTCGCGATCATCGCCGCCAAGTATATGCCCTGGGTGGATGCCGAGCGCTGGGGACCCATCAACTGGCTCGCCCATTGGCACAGCATTCTGGTCTTTGCCATCCCAAATACACTCTTTGCCGCCGCCATCATCTTTGCCATTGCTATCCTCACCCGCAGCACGATTACGTCGTTTCTGGGTGCCCTCGTCTTGTTGGTGGCCTACACCGTCGCCGAGACTTTTCTTCAAGATATCGACAACGAAAAGATCGCCATGCTGATTGACCCTTTCGCGATCCGCACCTTTTCGCTGATGACCAAATACTGGACCGTGGCCGATCGTAACTCGATGTCGTTGGGCCTCGAAGGAATGTTACTCTGGAACCGTCTCATCTGGCTCAGCGTGGGCGGCGCTATCTTTGCCTTCGCCTATCGACGTTTTTCCTTCGCAGAGCGCAGCCGGAAAAGCAAAGCGCCGAAGGTGGAGCCACAACCAACCGCGTCGCGCGAAATACCGGCGGCCGCCGGCCGCGCTTCCGTATTCAGCCAATTCTGGGGAGCCACCACAGTTGAATTCTGGGGCCTGGTGAAGCAAGTCTCGTTCATCGTGATCCTGACGGCCGCGTTGCTCAACATGGTGCCGCAACTCATCTTGAATTCAACGGAAAGCTTCGGCGTGTCGAGTTTCCCCGTCACCTACTTAATTCTGGAGATGATTGCCGGATCGCTTTACTTATTCAATATCGCCATCATTACTTACTTCGCCGGAGTACTGGTCTGGAAAGAACGCGATGCGCATATCGACGGCATTCATGACGCCCTGCCCCATGCCACCTGGATCGCCTACGCTTCGAAATTCACCACGCTGATGGGAGTTCTCGCAATCATCCAGACTCTGGCCATGATCACCGGTGTTCTGGTTCAGACTTTCAAAGGTTACAATCGTTACCAACTTTGGCTTTACCTCACCGATTTGTTCATCGTCGATTATTCGCTTTTCTTCTTCCTGGCGGTCTTAGCCTTTTTCATCCATGTCATCTCGCCGAACAAATATGTCGGATATTTCGGATATATCACTTTCTTAATCGCGAACGCCTTTGTCTGGGGAGCACTCGATGTCACCAGCCGGATGGCCAGATACAGCGCCCGTCCGCCGAATACCTACTCCGATTTCTACGGCTACGCTCCTTATCTTCTCGGCTGGACGTGGTTCACCGCATATTGGCTACTGCTCGCCTCCTTACTGATGCTCGCCTCGCTCGCCTATTGGCAGCGTGGGCGTGAGACCGCTTGGCGCCAGCGCAATCAAGAGGCTCGGGCACGCTTTACGGGCACCGGGCGATTCATCGCCTTCGTTTGCCTCGCCGGCTTCCTCATCGTGGGCGGATGGGTTTACTACAACACCAAAATCCTGAACACTTTCGTTACTGCGGACCAGAGCAAAGACCGCCGGGCCGACTACGAGAAACTTTATAAGAAACTCGAAGGCATTCCGCAGCCGCGCATCACCGCCGTCCATTACGATATTGACCTGGTCCCCGAGGCTCGCGCCATCGCTTTCAAAGGCGACCAGATCATCCGGAATAAAAGCGCCATGGCCATCGCGGACTTATATATTAACTACGACGACGCCTTTCACCTTGACCTAACCATCGAAGGCGCAAAACTCATTCGCGATGACCAGCGGCTCAATCTGCGCACTTATCAACTGCTGCCGTCTATGCAGCCGGGCGAAGAACGGCACATGCGCTATACCCTCACTTATCGAAGCCGTGGCTTTCAGAACGCGGTGAGCGTTATCCAACTAGTGCAGAATGGTGCGTTCTTCAATACCGGCATCGTGCCTCAAATCGGCTATCAATCCGATCGCGAACTCGATCAACGCAATGATCGCAAAAAGCATGGTCTTAAGCAAAAAGACACCATGCCGGCGCTCGAGCGTGACTGTACCGCGCATTGCATGGACACTTACACCAGCAATAACTCTGACTGGGTGACAGTCGAGACCGTCATCTCCACTTCCCCCGACCAGATTGCCATTGCCCCCGGTTCCCTGCAGAAAGAATGGCAACAGAATGGACGCCGCTACTTCTCCTATCGCCTCGATCACGCGTCGCTCAATTTCTATTCCTTCATCTCGGCCCGCTATGCGGTGGCGCGCGAGGCGTGGAAGGGTATTGACATTGAGGTCTACTATCATCCGGAGCATGCCTGGAACGTGCCTAAGATGCTCAAGGCGGTGCGTAAGTCACTTGAATATTACACGGCGAATTACGGCCCTTACCGTCATCGGCAGGCCCGGATTATTGAATTTCCTCGCGTCGCGAGTTTCGCGCAGGCGTTCCCCGGCACAATGCCCTATTCCGAAAGCATCGGATTTATCGCCAACCTCACCGACCCGGAAGACATTGATAAAGTCTATTATGTGGTGGCCCATGAAATGGCGCACCAATGGTGGGCGCATCAGGTGATCGGGGCGAATATGCAGGGCGGGACGTTGCTCTCGGAAACACTGGCTCAGTATTCGGCGCTGATGGTGATGGAGAAAGAATACGGGCGCGACCAGATGCGCAAATTTCTCGAATATGAGATGGACCGTTACTTACGCAGCCGCGGCCAGGAGTTGTTGAAAGAACGCCCGCTATTGCGAGTGGAAGCCGCACAAGGTTACATCCACTACAACAAAGGCAGCGTGGTGATGTATGCGGTAAAGGAGATGATCGGCGAGGCGGCGGTGAACCGGGCGCTCAAGAAGCTGGTCGATCGTTTTGCGTATGCCGAGCCGCCGTATCCCACCTCCTATGCGTTGCTCGACGCCCTGCGCGACGAGACGCCCGCCGCCTTGCAGCCCAAGTTACAGGACCTGTTCGAGCACATTACGCTGCACTCGAATCGTACACTCGCGGCGACCGCTAAAAAGCGCGCCGATGGTCATTACGATGTGCAGCTCGAAGTGGAGACTCATAAGTTCCGGGCCAATGAAAATGGCCTCGAAACCGAGGTCCCCGTCGATGGCGCGATCGAAGTGGGAGCTTTTGCCGCGCCACCCAAAGGGAAGAAGTACGGGAAGACTTTGCACCGCGAAAGCGTGGCGCTGAAGAGTGGTAAGTCGATGACGCATTTTACCGTCGACAGCCTTCCGGAGAAGGCCGGCATCGACCCTTTCCATCTGTTGATTGACCGGGTGCCGGACGACAACCTCAAAAAAGTCACGCTAAACTAGGCCGTGGCTGATCGTTTTGGGCATCGCTTCTCTGAACTCCTCCCGCGGCCCCGGCTTCGACGGACGCAGGCCCTGCTCGCCTCCGCAGCGCCTTCGCTTATTTGGCGCTTCCCTCCCCTGGCCGGGCTCTTTGGCAACCTCAAAGTACGGCCAAAGTTCATGGTGCTCCATAATTTGTTTTTCGTCCTGTTGACCGCCACCATTTACTTCTCCCTCATCCCATTTATCGAGCAACGGATCAACGCGGCCCGCGCGCGTGAAGAGGCGATTCTGACGCGGGCGTTTATGCAAGATCGCGTACCGCCGGAGTACCGGCTACTGGCCGGCACCGGCCAGCAGTTACAGCTTCCGGCCGAAGCGCAAGGCTTCTTGAAAGACTATCCGCTCGCCGCCTACCGCCACCAGCAAGACGCGCGCGAATTCCTTTTCCGCCGCCTGCTAGACGCGGACCGCTATCAGCGCGTCGAATTTCCATCCGACGCCTATGACTCGTTTACGCGGCGCGTCCGCCTCACGCTTTTCTTCGTCCTGGGCGCCATCTATTTGCTCTCCGTGCTGGCCCTCGAATCTATCATTATGCCCCGCTATGTCTATTCGCGCATCCGCATGATGCTCGATGCCGACCAAGCCGTGCGCGACAATCGCCGCGACGATGAAATGATTGAACCGGACCGCATTCTGGACGACGAGATCGGCCAGATTATGCATTCGCGCAATGTCACCGTACACGCCCTGCGGCAGCACGAAGACGAACTCGCCGCCGCTCTCGAAACCCTGGAGGCGCAGGATCGGCTGGCCTCGCTGGGCATGCTATCGGCCTCGGTGGCGCATGAGTTAAACACTCCGCTTTCGGTCTTATTAGGGTCGCTCGAAAAGATGGCGGAACAGCCCTGCGATACGCCAACCCGCCAGCGGCTCGACCGCATGCTGCGCGTCACCCAACGCATCAAGAAAATCAGCGAAAGCCTCATCGACTTTGCGCGCGTGCGCCGCGACATCTTTGAGCCCGTGCGCGTGCAACCCCTCATTCAGGAAGCGTGGGATCTGGTGGGCATCGACGAGAAGGCGGCCGCCGTGATCTTCACTAACTCGGCCGGCGTCGTCGATACCGCCGTGGGGAACGGCGACCGGCTGGTGCAGGTGTTCGTGAATCTGCTGCGCAACGCCCTGAACGCCATCAAGCCCGGCGGCCATATTGAAGTAAGTAGCTTCATCACGCTCGAGGCCGGCCGCCGCTGGCTGCATCTCAAAATAGAAGATGACGGACCCGGAATTCCTCCCGACGTGCTGCCCGATATCTTCGACGCCTTCGTCTCAACGCGCCTTGACTCGCGCGGCACGGGGCTCGGCCTCACCATCGCCGACGGCATTGTCAGCCAACATGGCGGTACAATTTCAGCAGCTAACCGTGCTTCCGGCGGCGCTTGTCTCGAAGTGAAACTACCAGCCGCATGAGTAACGACCCCCTCCAACCCATCGACGCTTCCTTGGTCGACATCGCCGTCCTCGACGACGATAGCGATTTCCGCCAATATATTGAAGATTTTTTGCGTGACGAGGGTGGCTTCGCCGTCCGCGCTTGTGCCACGCCGGAACTGCTCTACGAGGCGTGCGACGCGCGCCTGCCGGATGTCATCCTGCTCGATATGAAGATGGGCGAAGCATCCGGCGAGCAAGTGGTGGAGCACTTACTCAACCGCTGGCCGGGCCTGTGCGTGGTGGTGATTACCGGTTACCCCTCGCTCGAGGACATGCGCGCCACGTTCAAGCTGAAGGTCTTTGACTATCTCGCCAAGCCCTTCTCCATTGCCCACCTGCGGCAGACCTTAAAGAATGCCATTGAGGCCTTCGGCTTCGGCCGCGCCTTGCAGGATCGCTTACGCGAGCGCCTCGGCCATCGCCTGAAACTGATGCGCGTCGAACGCGATTGGTCCTTAAAGCAAATCTCCACCATGACGCGCTTGAGCGTCTCGCAGATCTCGTCCATCGAACGCGGCGCGCACTTGCCTTCGATGGAATCGCTGATCGCCATCGCCCGGGCCTTTGGCAAGAAGCCGTCGGAAATCCTGGGCTCCATCGAATTCTAAGTGCCCGCACGCTAAACTAATAGTAGAAATGACCAAGCCCCCCAGTCCCGCTGACCTGCCCAAGCTGCCCATCAAAGGCGTCCAGAATCTGATCGCCGTGGGATCCGGCAAAGGCGGCGTCGGCAAAACCACCGTCTCCGTCAACTTAGCCATCGCGCTCGCCGGACTTGGCTACCAGGTCGGCTTGCTCGACACCGACGTTTACGGCCCCAATGTCCCGCGCATGATGAACATTCACGATGCGCCCCATTCGCTCGGCGACCGCATCCAGCCTCTCCAAAATTTCGGTGTCGTCGTGATGTCGATGGGCTTCTTAAACCCGGGCGACAAACCCCTCGTCTGGCGCGGACCCATGTTACACAACGTCATCCAACAGTTTCTCCGCCAAGTGGATTGGGGCACCCTCGACTACCTCGTCATTGACCTGCCACCCGGCACGGGCGACGTGGCTTTATCACTGATCCAAACCGCCCCGCTCACCGGAGCCGTCGTCGTCACCACGCCCTCCGATGTGTCGCTCGAAGATGCCCGCAAAGCCATTAACATGTTTGAACAAGTTAGAGTACCGGTCTTAGGGCTCGTGGAAAACATGAGCTACTTACTCGTCCCGGGCACGGGCGAGAAGATTGACGTCTTTGGCACTGGAGGCGGGCAGAAAACGGCGGACCAAATGAAAGTGCCTTTCTTAGGCGAGTTAGCCCTCTTGCCCGACGTTAGAATCGGAGGCGACACCGGCCGCCCGATTGCCGTCTACGGTGAGAAAGACGAGCGGGCCACGCCCTTCTACACGCTCGCCCGCCGCATTACGCAGCGAATCGATGAGGTTTCGGCGGTGAAGGGTCCCACGATGACCATTGCCGAGTAAGTTGCCATGGCCCGAGGATGGGAGAGCAAGGATATCGAGTCCCAGCAGGAGCAGCGCGAAGAAGCGCGTAAGCCCGCGCGCCTGATGACGCCTCAGGATCAGGAACGGCTCAGTTTAGAACTCACTCGCAAGCGTGTCGCCGGCGATCTTGAACGAGCCAAACACCCCCGGCACCGGCAGCAGATTGAAGAAGCTCTCGCCCATCTGGATGCGAAAATTGCCCGGTTAGCTTAGAGCGAAAATGCGTCTAATCCAAATAACGGAATTCATTCGTTTGCATCTGGGTATTCGAAAACAACTCCCGGCTGCGGAACCAGGCGGCAAACCAAAGGTAAGCCAACAGACCGGCCGGTAGCCACCAATCGCCTTGCCGCTGGAGTTTCACCGCCACCGCTCCGCCCAGAAAGCTGCACAGCAGAAAGAAACCGATGCGCAAGGTGCCCGGAAACAGATAGAGCGCCAGCGACGCCAACTCCACCATGCCGAGCGTCGTCATGTAGGGGCGCAGGTTCCAGGTGCGGAACGCCTCGACGATCATCTTGGTTTCGCTAAACTTTTCGATGATGCTCCACAGCATCACGATGATGAAGGGTGCATTAACGGCCCACCCGATCATTCTCTTATCCATGCATCACAGTTTAGCGAATCAGCTCAGCCTTTGGCCTGACAGAATTTATTCGCCGTCGAGCACCGCGTCAATGGTGCCCGGAGCGTTGCCCTCGAGCCGGTTGTTCACGAAAATCAGCGCCCGGCGTCCCGAACTGCGCGCATAACCAATTAGCTCGCGCAACGTGCGGCGAGCAGACTGGTTTGGCTCTTGCACCTGCGCATATGGCGAGAAGCGTTTCACCGCTTCCTCGTAGGGGCGGCCCGGCCGTAGCAGCGCACGCACCACGAAAAAGTCGCTGGTGAACACGCCGGGAACGCTCTGCTGCACTCCCAATTCCGGCATCCGCGTCCAGGAGTTCAGCACATGCGCCACTTGGTGCCGGGCCAGCAGCGCCAGGTATTCGGGGCACAGAAACTCCGGATTGCGAATCTCCACCGCATACCGGAATTCACTTGGCAGGCGCTTCAGGAAAGGTTCCAACCCGGCTAAGAACTCGTCCAGGTTGGGGCGCGCCACCGCCCCGAATTCGAAAATCAAAGACGTCACGCGCCCGGCGTAGGGCAACAGCGGATCGGTGAAGGACGTCCGGAAAAGTTCGGCATCGAGATACGTGCTGTTGCGCAGCCCGCCCCGCGCACCGTACCGCGCATGCGATGGCCACTGCCTGGCCGTCACCTCCTCCGGCACTTTGAACGCAAAGCGGAGTTGAGGCGGAGCGGACGAGAAAAGCTTTTTCCAAAATGCCGGGGCCGGGAATTGATAAAATGAGAAGTCGCCGCAGACCACCGGAAAGATTTCGCCATATTCGGCCAGGCAACTCTCGTCAAACTTCTTGCGCGAAATCCTGCCGCGGGTAAGGTAGCGCTCGGGCGTGTAAAGCTGGCCCAGCCAACCTTCATACTTCCAACTGCTGGTGCCCATAAGGATTCCTTCGGCAGCCAGCGCGCTGAGGCGCGAGGTCAGCTTCTTTTTAAGCGGTAGTTCCTCGGGGGCAAAGAGCGGTAGCGTCACGGCAGGCGGCTCATAGGAGCACCGTCTCCAGATCGTCATTCTCCATCGCCGATGGCTCAATGACGGCGGCGGGCGAAACATCGGCCACCCAGGCGCGCATCTCCTTCTCGTTACCGTCGAAGTAATGGTCCACTAACTCGCCCAGGGCGGCCCGGCGCAACGTCTCCCGGTCCACGGCCGCGCTGTAGACGAAGTAGCGGCCCACCTTCTTGCGTTGCGCCGCGCCCTTGCGCGCCAACCGGTCGAGCAGCGTCATCACCGTCGTGTAAGCTAACGAATGACGGCTAAGCAGCGCTTCCCGCACCTGCGCCACGTTCCCGGATTCGAGACTCCACAACACGCGCAGACACTCGAATTCCAGTGGCGGTGGGATCGCGCGAGGTAAAGCTTTCTTGCGCACCTCTATCGATTATAGGGGTCACAAGACACAAGACGTTGTGCCCCGCCCGCTAGAAAGCGCTTAAGCCAGAATTTTCGTGATCACCTTACCAGCGACGTCCGTCAGCCGGAAATTGCGGCCTTGGAACTGATAAGTCAGCTTCGTATGGTCGAGCCCTAGCTGATTCAGCACCGTGGCCTGCACGTCGTGCATGCTGATGCCATCTTCCACCGCATTAAAGCCGAAATCGTCGGTTTGCCCGAAGTGGACGCCGGGCTTGGTGCCGCCGCCGGCCATCCACATCGTGTAGGCGTCGATGTGATGATTGCGGCCGACCTTGCCTTCGCGGCTCTCGCCCATCGGCGTGCGCCCGAATTCCCCGCCCCAAATCACGAGCGTCGAATCGAGCAGACCGTGCGATTTCAAATCCTTGATCAGCGCCGCGCAGGGTTGATCCACTTGGCGGCAGACGTCCTCCAGCGGCTTCGTCAAGTCGTCGTGATGATCCCAGTCAGTGTGCCAGAGCTGGATGTAGCGCACGCCACGCTCCACCAGACGCCGCGCCAGCAGGCAGTTGGCGGCGAAGCTCGGCTTGCCGGGCTCCACGCCGTACAGCGCCAACGTCTCCTTGCTCTCCTTCGTCAGATCAATCAGTTCCGGCCCCGACGTCTGCATCCGGTAGGCCATTTCATAGGCCGCGATGCGCGTGTTGATTTCCGGGTCAGCCATGGTTTCGTTTCTCATGGCATCGACGTCGCGAATGGCGTCGATCACCTGATTCTGCATGCGCGGCGTCACCCCCTTGGGGGTCGACAAGTTCAAGATGGGGTCGCCGGAGCCGCGGAAGAGCACGCCTTGCTCGGTAGTCGGCAGAAAGCCGCTGCCCCACAGCGGAGCGCCGCCACGAGGGCCACGCGGACCACTCTGCAGCACCACAAAGCCAGGGAGGTCCTTCGATTCCGACCCCAGGCCATAAGTCACCCAAGCTCCCATGCTGGGCCGTCCAAAGCGCGTGTAACCGGTGTTCGCGAAACACTTGGCCGGCGCGTGATTAAAATTCTCGGTCGATACGGTGTGCAGAAACGTCAGGTCGTCCGCGATCGCCGCGGTGTGCGGCACTAAGTTCGATCCCCAACTACCTGACTGCCCATATTGCTTAAATTCGCGCTTCGTGGCGAGTAACTTCGGCTTTTCCTTAAAAGACGTATCCATGAAGGCGAAACGCTTGCCTTCGAGAAACGAATCAGGAATAAATTGCCCATTTAACTTCTGTAACTGCGGCTTGGGCGTCCACATCTCAAACTGGCTGGGTCCCCCGGCCATGAAGAGGTAAATGACTGATTTCGCCTTCGCCGGAAAATGCGGCTTCGCTAAAGCGTCGCCGGCTAACAGGGAAGCGAGAGCCGTCTTACCTACACCCATCCCGCAGCGCTCAAAAAAATGCCGTCGCGTCTGTTCCTGGTCCGTCATAAAATTATTCCCGCGTCATAAATTCATCTAGGTTCAACAGCACCCGCGCCAAGCCCGTGTAAGCAGCTACTTCCGAGCCACCGGACTCATCCTTCTGCATCGCCACAAACCGCCGTAAGCGTTCGCGCTCCCCCGCACTTGGCTGCCGAGCCATCGCCATCTCAAATGCCGTACCCAAAGGATCCTTGGTTTTCAAAGCCCGCGCGGCCAGCGCATCGGCGAATTCTTTCGCCGCTTCGTCGTTTAACAGGGTTAAAGCCTGCAAGGGCGAGTTCGACCGGTTACGCCGCGTGCAAGCCGCTGACGCGTCCGGCCCATCGAACAACGACATGGTCGGATGCGGCGTCGCGCGCCAGATAAACGTATACATGCCACGCCGGTAACGATCCTCGCCCGTGCTGGTGACCCATTCGCGTGCATTCTGCCCCGAATTCATCACGCCGGAAGGGATCGGCGGATAGACGCTCGGCCCGCCCACCTTCGGCGCGTACAATCCACTGGCCACCAAACCAGCGTCGCGAATAATCTCGCCTTCCAGCCGGAGGCGATTCTGGCGTGACAAAAGTAAGTTGCGCGGATCCTTCCCCGTCGCCAGGGCATTGTCCGCCGCCGACGCCTGCTGATAGGCCGCCGAGGTCACCATCAACTTATGCAGCGCCTTCTGGCTCCAACCGCGCTCCATTAACTCCACCGCCAACCAATCGAGTAACTCAGGATGCGTCGGCAGCGTGCCCTGGCGGCCAAAGTCATCCTCCGTTTCGACAATGCCTTTGCCGAAATAGCGCATCCACATGCGGTTTACCAAAACGCGGGCCGTCAGCGGATTCTGCGCGGAAGTCAGCCAGCGCGCCAGATCGATCCGCGTCGCCGGACCTTGGTTACCCAGCGGCGGCAGAATGGCCGGCGTGCCGGGGAACACGTTCTCACCCTTACGCAGAAAGTCGCCACCCTGATGAATATAAGCCTGACGCGGCTGCGGCAGATCCTTCATCACCAGCGACGTCACAATCTTCGGCGACAGCTTCTCTACCGCGCGCATCGTCACCCGGCGTTCCCGCCAGCCCTCGTCCGTGTTGGCAAAAGCCTCAAAGACCAGCGCCGCCTGCTCGTCGTTGCGGCGGCCCACATGCAGCCCCAGCGCCGCCTGCACGCTCGTCCGGAACTTCTTTACGTCCCCTTCCTTCAATGCCGCTTCCCAGGCTTCCTGCTTCGGCTCAACCTCCTTGCGATAGACGTTCAACTCGCCCTGCAACGCCTTCAGTTGCGCTTGGATGACATTCTTTTTGCGGATCTCCGCCGGCGTGCCCAGTTCCAGCACGGGCTTCTGAACATTGTCGCGATCCTGCTCCTTCGCGGCTTCGTCGACATTGTTGAAGAACGAGAAGAATTGGTAGAACTCTTTCTGCGGCAAAGGATCGAACTTATGATCGTGGCACCGGGCGCAACCCAGCGTCAGCCCTAAATAGACTGAGCCCGTTGTCGCCACCCGGTCCACCACATGATCTACGCGGTATTGCTCAAAGTCGATGCCGCCTTCGAAGTTAATGGGCGTGTTGCGATGGAACCCGGTCGCGATCAACTGGTCGGTCGTCGCCTGCGGCAACAGATCGCCCGCAAACTGGTCCATCGTGAATTTGTCGAAAGGCATGTCGGCATTGAACGCGTTAATCACCCAATCGCGATACTTCCAAATCTCCCGCGGCGCGTCGATGGAATAGCCATTCGAATCGGCGTAGCGCGCTTGGTCGAGCCAGTGGCGTCCCCAACGTTCGCCGTAGTGCGGCGAGGCCAGCAGCCGGTCCACCTGATGCTCGAAAGCAGAGGGTGCCGTATCGGCCAGAAAGGCTTCGAGTTCGGCGGGAGTCGGCGGCAATCCCGTCAAGTCGAGGCTGACACGGCGCAGCAACGTGCGGCGATCGGCTGGCTTCGACATCGCCAAGCCCGCCTCGGCCAGCTTCAACTGGACGAAATAGTCCACCGGGTGTGTGCCGGTTGGAACCGCTGATTTCGTGGGGGGCTTAAAACTCCAATGAACCGGGGCGGCGACTGCTTTGGCGGGAATCGGCATCCCGTCCGCCACCCATTTTTCCAGCACCGCAATCTGCGCATCTTTCAGCTTGCCGCCCGGCGGCATCTTGATCGCGCCCGTCTGACGCACCACGTCCAGCAGCAAACTGCTCTCGCCCGGTTTCACTGCCGGACCATGCTTGCCGCCCTTTAAGACGCCCTCGCGCGAGTCAAGCGACAAGCCACTCATCGCGATCTTCGCGCTATGGCAGCCTAAGCAGGCACCCAGGATCGCGCGCGCCTCCGTACCGTCAGGAGCCTGACCTGCCAGAGAAAAAGCGAAGAAGAGAGTAAGAAAAGGTCGCATCGGTCGCTGACCACGAGATTATCACCAAACGCTAGGTCCGCGACGCCACCAAGCGGAACCGGCGGGTCGCCGCGATCCCGCCCATAGCCTTCGCGAGTTGATACTCAATCTCATCGCCTTCCCATTCCTGAAACACGCTTTCGGCAACGATCAGGCGCGTGGGTTCATTGGGGCGGCAACGGCGCGAAATCCGCGGCTGCTGCCATTGGGTTACACAGATGACGGGCATGGCCATGCGCAGCCGCCGCGCCAGGCGGCGAATGAGGAAATCTAATTCCGGCTCATCATGAGCCGTGACGATACGATGGGCGAGTGCGCTGGACATAGACGTAAGCAGCTACTGCTTGCGAGTCTAGGGAATTTCGCCGGAAATTGCGCCCACAAAATTTTGTCAGGGTCGATCCACAATTTTTATAATGCCGAGCGAGGCCAGGGTGGATCTTGCCGCTTCGACGCCCCGGTATTGCGCCTCCTCAAAGAGCGGCAAGCCGGAGATGTCGGAGTTAGCAACGCGGAAGCGGGGCCTTTCCGTGGCCCTATTCCAAGTTTGGCTTGCGCTCAGAAAGCCCGGAATGGGGCGGCGCATCGCATGGCCTTGGCGGAAAATATCGATCCTGGACACAATCTTCCGCAGCCCCGGATGCGCCCGCTCCAGGTCAAGCAAAATATACTCTTTCCAGTAATTCCAGCTCTGCGCCCGTAAATGGCGGCGGCCGGTGAGCGGATCGCCCGTCATCGGCAGATAGTAAGTCCACACCGCGCGATTCACCCTTGAGGCCAGCGTTTGATGGGTGGCGTCGACATAGCCCAACGCGGGCGAATCGTAAATCACGTTATCCCAGGCCGTCTCCATCGGCTGCTCAATCACCAGATTCGCCGTCAGCCAAGGCGAATAGTCGAAGCGTGGCTTCGGCAAACCTTCCATCAAATAAGGCAGGACAAACGAGGGTGCCGCGTAGATCACCGCCTCGGCCTCCACGTTGAAGCCGGTGGTCCGCAGGTGCCATTGCGTGCCCACGCGCTCGATGCGCCGCGTCCAAACACCAGTGACGATCTGCGCCTTCAATTGGCCGGCCAGGCGCTTGGCGATCCAGCCATTGCCCTCCGGCCAAGTGAAAGGTCCCTTGGCGGCGTGCTGCCGGGCCGCGTGATAGTGTACGCCCGCCCAAGCCGAGGTTTCGCCGGACGAAGCACCATAGTCGTCCCGGCAGCCGTAGTCGGCCTCCCAAGCCAAATACGGAGATGAGAGCTTCTGCTGGGCCAACCAATCGCGCATCGAGATACGGTCGAGCGCCAGATCCGGCGGGCGGCCCACCGCCATCGGTAATTTGAATTGGCCGCTGCCGGCCAGTTCCTGAATCTTTTCCCGAAAGATGCGCCGGTGTTCACGGTCGAGTTTGGTGGAGCCCGCCTCCGGGTCAAGCCCCCATTGCCAGCGCCCATGCAGAAACAAACGTTCCTGCGGCGAGTGGCACAGCCAACGCTCGTCGAGGTTACCGGCGGCGTCCATCAAGCCGAGTTCGGTGAACAGCTCACGCACCAGCGCTGACTCAGCGTTCGGCGCGGGCACATAGTGCGCCGCCCATGGGTAAGCGCAAATCTCGTTCTGGCCCCCACGCGCGTTCCCCCCGATCTCCGATTCGCCTTCGAGAATTAAGAAATCAGTAAAGCCTTGCTTCCGCAGCCACCAACCAGCGGACAATCCGGCCATGCCGCCGCCAACGATGACGATCTTCGCCCGCCGCGTTCCGGCCGGCGGCCGGTAAACGGCACCATCGCGAATCTGGTGACCCTCATTCTGGCTCTCATAAACGAACCCGCCCTGAATACTCACCTCGGACTTGGCTGTCAGACCAATTAGTGCCGGAAATAAGTGCCGCCGCTTCATCGGGAAATCCTCATCGGGAGATACTGCGCCATTCCGCTTCATAGTACCGGACTAACACTTGATCGTTCAGCCGGTTCGGCTCCACCGCGACGGGTTGCATGTCACGAGGAAATTCGAAGAGCCCGCGAATATTAGCCGATGTTAGAAACCGCAGCCCCCCCGGTACAGTTACTGGCGGCTCATAAGCTTCTTGCCCGGCCAGCACAAAACCCCACTCGCCAAACGATGGCACATAGGCGTGATAAGGATAGGTGCGCCAGCCCGCCAGCCGCAACGTCTCCACAATGCACCAATAGGATTGCCGCGCAAACAACGGCGACGTACTCTGCACCACGATCAGTCCGTGCGGTGCCACATGCTTCTTCAACAAACGATAGAAGGCCGTGGTGTATAACTTGCCCAACGAAAAGTTGGTCGGATCAGGAAAATCGATAATGACCGCATCGTAGACGTCGCGGCTCTGCTCAAGCCAGGGGAAAGCGTCCGCGTTATGCACCTTCAAACGCGGCGAGTTGAGCGCATCCGCGTTCAAGACCTTGAGCATCGGATGGCTGCGGAACAGCGTGGTCATCTCCGGGTCGAGATCGACGAGCGTAATGCTCTCGACCGTCGGGTATTTCAAGATCTCGCGGGCGGCCAAGCCATCGCCACCGCCCAGAATCAGCACGCGGCGCGCCCCCGGCAGTGCGGCGAGTGCCGGATGCACCAACGCCTCGTGATAGCGGTATTCGTCCCGCGAGCTAAACTGTAAGTGCGAACTGAGAAACAAGCGAATGTCATCTTTCCAGCGAGTCAAGACAATGCGCTGGTAGCGGGTTTGTTTCGAAAGAATCACGTCGTCCGCGTAGAGGCTGTTGTCAGCCGCATTGCTGATTTCGTCTGCCCAGAAGAGTCCCGCCAGCAGTAACAGTAGAGCGGCACCCGTTGGCACCCGCAAGCGCCAAGGGCGGCCGATCTGTTCGCGGAAGAACCAGGTGGACCACAACGCCACCCCCACATTCAGTAAGCCGAACACCAGGGCCGAACGCACCAGTCCCAGCTTCGGCACGAGTAACAAGGGAAAGAGCAGCGACGCGCCCAAAGCCCCCAGATAGTCAAAAGTCAGGACGTTAGCGACTAAGTCAGAGAACTCGAAACGCTCCTTCAGAATGCGCATCAGCAGGGGGATTTCGAGCCCGACTAATACGCCCACCACCATCACCACGCTGTACAGCAGCTGGCGGAAGCCTTGGCCGTAGGCGAAGCCCAGAAACAGGATGGACGATGAGAAGCCACCGGCTACTCCGACCATCACCTCGATCATGATGAAGCGAGCCACCAGTCCGCGGACCAGAAACTTTGAGAGCCAGCTGCCCACGCCCATAGCGAAAAGGTAAGTACCGATCACCGTGGAGAATTGCAGAACGCTATCGCCGAGCAGATAGCTCGCTAGCGTCCCGGCGATTAACTCATAGATGAGCCCGCAAGCGGCAATCAGAAAGACGGAAATGAAAAGGACAATCGCCATATTGGTAGCGCCGGCCTTCCAGACCGTTCCTTAATGCACCGCTGCCGCGATAATAATTCCCATGGATAAGGCCATGAAGCCAACGACAATCGCGAAAGCGACATTCTTCTCGTCGATAATTTCCCGCCACAGATCGCGAGGGGTTAACTTATCAATGGTGATAAAAGACACCGCGAAGATCACGATGCCGAGCAAAGCGTAAACAATCGCATTCACGAAAGCCTCAAAGTGGAAGCCAGTCATTTCATTTTCCTCCAGAGTAGCGGGTATAGGTAGAGTAGTGGGACCGGTAGGCCCCCGGATTATCGCGCACCGACTTCGGAGCCACTTGGTGTTGGTTGATGGAGGCGAACGAGACGCCCCGCCACTCGGCCACGCCGACGCCGCCCAACAAAGTAAGCCCGTAAAGCCAATATTTTAGATTGCCCAGCAGTAGATTAGTCATCGTCACTCGAATCACTCGAACTCGACGAAGCAGAAACGTAGTCGCTTTCCGCCCAACGCTGAGTTTCGAAACTACCCCGCGCGATCGTACGCCAAACCGGCGGAATCAATAGCAATGGCAAAGCCAGCCACATCAACCAGTAAGTGGGAACATCCCGCGTCACCTTGATTGAGTAGGTCGCCGCATGGGGTCCATTGTCGTTACTCATATCGGCGTCGACCCGCAGGTAGTATTTTCCGGAAGGAACATTGGGGATGATCACACTATCCTTGGCGTTGCCCTCCGTCCACTTGCCATCGCTATCGCTACCGGAGTAATAGCTCACCTCGCGCCCAAAGTCCCAAGCCTGTCCACTTTCCGCATTGATCAACGACATGTCAATAAACATCCAGTCGTTGGCCAGGTCGGTCTCGCTCGCGATCTCGACATTCGAGGTACGTCCCTTGAGCTCAAACACATCGGTGACCTTCGCCGATTCAGGATCCGCAGAACTGTAATGGAAACGCTGATCGAACGCCACTTCTTTGCGCGCGATCACGCTCATGAAAAGAATCAGGAACATCAGCCCGGCAATCAGCAAACCGCAGGTCAGCCAAGCCGACCCTAGATTTGAGGCAGGTGCGGGCTGGTTCGCAAAGACGCCCTGCGCGGCAGGTAAGGGTGTGGCGAGGCTGAAAGCCTTGGCGATCTCCTCTCCCGTCTTGTAAGTTCCCACCGAGTAAGTCACTTCGTCAGCGGTGGTTTCCTCGGAGAGCAGTTTGGGCGGCGCAATATAGTCGTTGACGGTTACGCGTTGGCCCACTTCCAAGCGCCAGGGAAACTCGCCCATGGCAAAAGAGGTCTCCGCTTCCGCCGACTGAAAGTGGGTGAAGCGTTCACCCAGATAGCGCAAACCCGGCTTGCCTATGCCGCCGGCAGGCTCGGGATAACCTCGGGCCGGCTCAATATAGTTCCAATGCCCCCGATAGACGCTGAGGTAGCGAAAGCCCACGTATGGATTAAACAATAAATACTCTTGCCAGGAGTAAGTAGTTCCATCCACCATGATCTGGCGTTCCTGCATACCGATGATCTCAAACAGCTTGCCATCGAAGCGCCCGCGCGAACCCAGCGGCAGGATGGGCCGTACGCGCTGACTCTCCTGAAACTGCTTCAGGATGGTCAATTCCGGCTTACTGGTATCAATGACGCTGAGGCATTGAATGCAGACCGCCGACAGCGAATGCGAGTAACCGTGTAACTCCACCGGGCCGCCGCAGTTGGGGCACTCAATGGACCGGACGGTCATTGCCAGCCCTCGAAGATCTTCACATTCCGCAGCTTGAGATCGTCGTAGTCGACCACCACCCCAGCAAACACCAGCGCCGGGGATTCCGAGTAGTCGATGGTGGCAAATCGCCGGTTCGCGCTGCGCAAATCCGCAAACGTGCTCTCCGTCTTGTCCCAGGTAGTGAACGGCATCTCACCCTCGACGCCCACATAGCGCGCCCGCGTGATGCTAGTTACCGTGAAACTCTCGTCGCCCAACGAAAACTTATTGCCGCGCACGAGTTGCTCCGGCACCGCTGCACTCACCGGAAAGGAGACGGCATATTCAAGTTGGGCATCCGATAACCAGCCGTTCGAGCCATGGCTGAAAGCCAGATACCACTCATTCCACCGGCCGCCCGAGTATTCGTAAACAATACGGCCCACCGCGACGAACGGCTGCCCTCCATGTTGGCCTTCGGTCGCGATCTGAATGGGCGAAGCATCGATGAGCGGATCGGCTACCTTGCCCACCAATTGTAAGTCAACGCCCTGGCGAACGATGACCGACTTACAGAAGCTGCAAACGGTTTGCACCGCTTGCTTGAACGTGAACTTAATGGGCGCTCCACAGCTGGGGCAATTGGCTTCAAAGCGATCGCTGCCCGCCAACGGATTCATCGCGCCGACTCCCCATATGGCCGTTCAAGATGGCGCACCGTCACCCCGGTAGCGGACAGCAGCGACCGCAGCCGCTCCTCGAAATCCCACCGCGCCCGCGGACGGCAGCAAAACAAATTGAGGCAGAGCGTGCCGTGCTCAGGAAACGTATGGATCGTCAGGTGCGACTCGGCGAGCAGCACCATGCCCGTCATGCCCCCCGGCGAAGGAAACCGATGCCACACCGGGGGCAGGACAGGATGAAGCTCGAGTTCGGAAATTAGGCGGTCGAAAAGCGACTGGAGAACCGCCTGATCGCGCAAACGATCGGGCTCGCAACCGGCCGCTTCCACCACCCATTCAGAGCCAGACATATCGTCGGTTTAACTCTGCGCCGCGCCGCACTCAGGGCAGAACTTGGCTCGGCCCGGAATCGATTTTCCGCATTCCATGCAGAAGCGGTTGCCCGCTACGGCGGCCGCTGGAGCCTCCGGTGCCGCAGGCGCGTTCACCGGCACCGGAATGCCGACGCCGCTAGCGGGAGACGCAGCCGGGGGCGGAGGTTGACCAGCCATCGGATTCAGCGCTCCGGCCATCTGCTGAGCCATCGTAAAACCAGCTCCCAGGCCGGCACCGATACCGGCCATGCCGCCTTCATTCGCCGCCGCAATCGGCATCGACTGCGCCACCTGAAACTGCGTATACCGCCGCATATCGCCGATCATGTTCATGCCAATTGACTCGTCGAGCCGCTTCTGCAACTCCTCAGGCAGCGACAGATTCTCGACCACAAAGCTATCGAGCGCAATGCCCATTTCGAGCAGCGCCGGCCGGATCTTCTCACCCACCAGCAAGGCCAGTTCGTCCTGATTAGCGGCCAAATCAAGGAACGGAATCTTCGATTCAGCAAATGTATCGGTCATCCTGCCGATGATTGTGTTGCGTAACTGCCCTTCGATATCGGCCAACCGGTAGACGTCGCGCGTACCCGAAATCTTGGTGTGGAAGGCGCGCGGATCGAGGATGTGCCACGAATAGATGCCGTAGCCCCGCAGCCGGACGGCACCGAAATCCTTGTCGCGCACCGTGATCGGCTGCGCGGTGCCCCAGCGCTGGCTGATCTGCTGCCGGGTGGAAAAGAAGTAGACGTCGCTCTTGAAAGGCGACTGGAACATCTTGTCCCAGTTCATCAGATTGGTCATCAGCGGCAGCGTCTGGGTGCTCAGCGTGTAAAGTCCGGGGCCAAAAATGTCCGCAATGCGGCCCTCGTTCACAAACGCCGCCATCTGGCTCTCGCGCACCGTGAGCTTGGCTCCGTTCTGGATTTCCATGTCGGCCATCGTATAGCGGGAAGCAAGAATGCCATCCTCCGGCTCCGTGTACTGGATGACGTCAATGAATTGTTTCTTCAGGAAGTCCTTGATCGACATGACCTTACGAAAGCTCCTCTCAAGCTTCATGCAGTATAACGGACTGGCAAGAAATTTGTTCCCACAATCGGGGAAAAGCTGCCAAGGGCGAGGGCAGCGGGGCAATCAGGCAGGGGGTCTATCGCGACGATTCGATAGGCCGGTGGCGGCGCAAGTTTCCCAACATCGCCCGGAGAGGGGCTATCCATTGGCCGGGCAGCGCGGTGGGGAAGCGCTCCACGCCGTCAAACCCCAACCGCGCTGGATCGTGGTGCGGCACATGCGCGGTGCCAAAGATCCAATCCCAAATGCTGAGCGTGAGCGCGAAGTTCCGGTTGATGGGGCCGCAGTCCGGATGGTTGTGATGCCACAAGTGCATTTCCGGAGAGTTCAGCAGGTATTTGAGCCATCCGATGCGCCAGCGCAAGTTCGCGTGCGCGAAGTGGCCGACGAGCGTATCGAACACGCCCACGGCCAACGCCACCTCGCCCCGTACGCCCAACAACGCCACCGGGGCATAAAGCAAGCTGTTGTAGACCAGAATCTCGCCCCAGTGGAAGCGCCAATCACCGAGCCAATCCATCTCCAAAATGCTGTGATGGACCTTGTGAAACTCCCACAGCCACGTCACGCGATGCAACAAATTGTGGATGCACCACTTCAGGAAGTCAAGCGTCAGCAACAGGACCGCAAACTGCACCCACCACGGCCAATTGCTTACCCAGCTACGCACGAAGACGGCGTCGAGTTTCGCGATCCAGAGCGATGTTACATAGCCGAGGAGCAAGCCAAGGTACTTACTGTTGAAGACGATGTAGACGGCATCGCTGAGCCACCCTTGCCGAAACAACGGTTGGCCGGCGAGGCGGGGCCACAGGCGTTCGAGCAGGATGAAAAGCAGGGCCAGTGCGGCGAGCCAGTTGTAGTAACTCAGCATCGGCGGGAGCTCTCCGCTTCGGTAATTGGCTCCACTAGCTCTATCTTACCGTTGCGGTAGACGCCTTCGACCGAGTTCACCATGCCCTTATTATGTCGCAACAGGCCGACTGCCGATCCGCTGCCCGCGCTGGAGCACCAGCAGGGGCCGACAACCTGCTCGGGCGATTTTCGCGCGTACGCCACCCACGCGGCGCAGAGCAAGCTTTCCCCTGGGGGTGCGCAGTCTATTCGACTGCCTATTCGACGATGGCGATGGAGGAGGGGTCTGGCGTTTGGCCGAGGACGCCGAGGCCGTTCTATCGCCACGTCGGATTGGCGAAGGCACCATTGCCCGCCACATCCCACACGGCAAATCGTGCCCAACGCCAATTCGGAGCGGCCAGATCGAACTCAATTTTATAAGAGCCGAACTCGCGGGTTGATTGTAAGGAATAAGTCTTGCGGTAAGTCTTTTCACCATCTCCCCACACGACTTCGGCGAAATCGAGCGGCAGAGTGTTGCGAAACTCCGCCGCAGCTTTCAACTTACCGGGGGCGGTTTCACGAATCGTGTGGGAGGGCAGCACGATTTCTCCGGTCGACACAAAGAAGTCGCCCTTCTCCATGGTGCGCAGGATCTCGCCGTAATTCTCGAACGCCGGTAGCCTCGGCGAACGCACGTAGTTGATATTCATGTGGGCGTAAAGCTCGTGGGTATGGTCAATCTGGAATACGTCCACTTCGCCCAAAAGTAACTTGCGCAAACCCCAATTGCTCATGTCATCGAGTAACGTAAGCGATCGCTCACCCATCCTCGGCGACGACATATCGGCGGGCATCTGCTTCCATCCCGCGCCTACATAAGTAGAGTCAAGGAAATGCTCTTCGTGGCGAATTTTGTCGGGATATCCTTTGGAGCCTTTTGTGCGTGGGTGTGTCTGATAAGCGAATCCGTGCTCGCGCCTCAGCATGTCGAGCAGCGCTGTGGCACTCCCGATCCGGTAGACGGTGCCATAGCCCGGTTCTTCGCGCTGCGATGACGGCGAGCCGGGCGGCCCCATCACCCAATAGACGGGCTTGGGGAACGCCACCGCCCAATGTCCCCCATAGTGGACGTTGGCTTCTTCCGAGGGCATCAAGAGGAATTTGGAATCGGTCTGGGCGAGGCAGAAATCATAGTAGGCCTTGAGCTCTTTGAGGCGCAGTTCCGTCTGATCCTGCGGATGGCCATCGCCGTGGAAATCAGCGATCATCGCCGCGTCAATGCCCAAATCCCGCATGACGGGCTTGAACGGAGGAACCCACCCGGCCGGTTGGGCCATCGCTTGCACCGTATAGGCCAAGTGCCAGTGCGGGGCGACAGCGATGTATCCATCTACATGAGGAAACCGATCCCGATTCGTGTAACGAGTAACTTGGTCAAGCAGCGGCTGGGCCTCGCCATCGCTGAGCAGGTAGAAGACGGACATTCGTTGTTCCGTCCCCGGCGGCGCGTTCATCCAGGGATAAAAACGGGAATTATCGTCCGGTAACTGGCGGATACCGATTTCCACATTACCGCGGAAAGCCGTGTGCCACAGATAACCCATATTCGTGGTGAAGTCGCGCGGCATAAAGTATTTATGCGGCGCCGGAAACACCGCTACCGTGCCTCCCTGTGCCCGGGCCGCCAACGTACGATAGCGAACCTGGGCCGGCAAACGCTCCGGCGTATTGGGATGATCGACCCGAATCTTTCCTTCCGTATCGTAGTAAGTCACCTCCGCCGCCATGTTATTGCCAGGACGTGCATCGCGGGCAACGGCCATCCTCAAACCGGCGTCGTAGAAATAAGCGGTATCCGGCTCATTCGTCGACGCGACAGCCGCCTGCTGAATGAGACGGCTCCCGGGGAAAAACACATAGCGAATGGAACCCCTGAAGATCCCCATTTCGAAACCCGCAAAAGTTAGTTCTACCCGATCGCCAAGGGTCTCCGCCCGGACCCCATTGAGCATCAGACGGCCAAGAAAGCTTCGCGTGCCATCGGGATGAGCGGGCGGAAAATCAAAGAATTCGTCAAAACCACCGCGACGCTTGCCGGTCTGGCAATTGTAGAGCGGAGTGGCACTTTGGACCACAATTTTGCCATTCAGCCGGATGCCCGCAATCAGGGGACGGCCGGGCTCCAGGTTGAACGACGCCTCCCAGGGACGATTACTTTCGTCCCGCCACTTTACCAGGGCCGTGTCGCCCTCCTGTGACACCAGGACCGGGCCGGGCTTGACGCCTGAGAGATCCAACGCCACCGGGGACGCCCAACTAAGAACCGGAATGAGAAAGAGTATGCTGCGCATTTCTTAGGGTCTTTCGATCAGAATTTCAGGGGTGCCTGGAACACGCAGGAAGTGCATGGTGCTGGAAGGATTATTTGTCATCCGTCCAAAATCTGTAAAAGTGGGATCAAGATTAGGGTTCTCAAACTGGGAATGGTTCGCCACATTCAAGGCGTCCATATCAGCGAATGACTGGTTCGCAGCGATGTTACAGTGGCTTGTTACAGTGGCTTTCACGATGGCGAGTTCGACTCTATCGCTCTTTCGCGGTGCTCGTCAAGTATATTTTGCATTTCAATCAATCACGTTTTACTTATGTGAAATATCAGTTCGAAATCGGCACCGGCCGTGGTGCTGGTTCTGCCCAAAAGGATCGATTTCTGAACGCCCTGCGTCTGGCACCAGCCGGATTGAGTCTGGCGAGTCTGTCGGCCAAGCGGGCGATGCCCAAGCCGCCTGTCTACCGGATTCTGAGGTCTTGCTGGAGATCGTGATATTCGTCTTGGCTCTCGGTGGGAGGGCGATGGGATGCCCCCGTTCGCCCGAGCAGGCCCAGGTTTGTGTCCCGTTTGGCCGTCAGTCGCCTTCGGAACGATTGCCAACTTCATCAAAGCACCCTTGGGATGTGGCTTTGCATTTTGCTACTGAGCCTGGCGCACCACCTTCACGATCTCTAGAATGAACATGGGAATCGCTGCCAGGGCGAGAAGGACGAGGCAATCCTGAAGCGGCATGGGTGGGGTCTTCAGGAAGCCGCCCAAAGTTGCGTTATGCTGGCTCCACACTTGAAGACCCAGCGACACCGCGACGACGATGACCAAATTGGGGTTGGAGAAAAAGGGAATTCGCCAGATCGGTTTCGATTCGCTGCGCACGCCGAAAGACCGCAACAGTTCGGCAAAAACCAGCACCGTGAACGCCGAAGCGCGAGCCATTTCCGTGGATCCCGTCTTCAGGACATAAACGTAAACGGCAAAGGAAACGCCAGCGGTGAGCAAGCCGGTGAGGAACATCGTGTGCAGAAATCCAGCGTCCGTCATGCTGGCCGAACGGCGGCTCGGCTGGCGCTTCATCACATCGGGGTCGATGGGGTCGGCGGCCAGGGTGAGCGCGGGCACGCCGTCGGTGACCAGGTTGATCCAAAGCAGATGAATGGGCAGCAGCGGAGATGGCAAGCCCACGGCCACGGCGACCGTCATCACCAGCAGTTCACCGGTGTTGCCCGCCAGCAGGAATTGGAGCGTCTTGCGAATGTTGCGGTAGATGCCCCGGCCTTCTTCCACGGCCGCCACGATGGTGGCAAAGTTGTCATCGGTGATGATCATGTCCGCCGCTTGTTTGGTCACCTCCGTCCCCGTCTTCCCCATGGCGATGCCGATGTCGGCACCCTGAATGGCGG
>JANLPT010000324.1:0-22757 GCA_031367405.1 Bryobacteraceae bacterium | reverse complement strand
CCGGCCATCACGCGCACAACGCGCATTACTTGTCCATGTCCTATTCGTTCAACGGCGACTTCGACCGGGCGCTCCAGACGGCGGCGGATCTCTACAAAGACTGGAAGAACACGCCCCGCGAGGATACCCAAATCGATGCCGCGCGCGCACCGGCGCAGCAGGCGCAGTTCGCCATCTTGCGCGCCCTGGTGCAGCATGAGAAGTGGGACCAACTCTTAGACGGCCAGACGGTGCCGGTGATCAACAAGGCCCGTCCGCGGGCTTGGCACGCTTGGGGCATGGCCCTCGCCTACGCGGCCAAAGGCGACATCGCCATGGCGCGCAAGCAGGAAGAACTGCTTGACCTGGCGGCGGAAGAAGTGCGCAAGACTACCTTCGATCACGACGCGCCAGAGCTGGCCGTGGCCCGCATCGAGGTCCGCGGACACGTGCAGATCGCCGAGGGCAGAGTGGATGACGGCATGCGTACCCTGACGCAGGCCAGTGACCGTGAAAGCCGCCTGGTGTACTCCGAGCCCAGCTGGTTTCCGCGCCCGGTGGCGGAGGGTATGGGCTGGGCGGCGTTGCGCCGTAACCGATTGCCCGATGCCAAGCGCGCCTTCGCCATCGCTTTGAAGCAGTATCCAGCCGATGCCCGCGCCCTTGAAGGCATGCGCGAAATTACCAAGGCGAAGTCAGCTTCGGCGGCGGGGCTGTAGACTCTTTCTTCACGAAAGAATTTGGAGGCTCTTCTGGCCGGGACAATATTGGTGATCGGCGGTGGACTGGCGGGCGCGGCCGCCGCGATTGCCGCGCGGCGCGAAGGGGCCGAGGTCACGATCGCCGAAAAGTCCCGTTTCCCCCGGCATAAAGTCTGTGGCGAGTTTCTGTCGCCACGGGTACTCGAAATTTTCGATAGCCTGGGCGTCGCCTCCGCGTTTCAGGCGAAATCGCCGGCCATCATGCGCCGCGTGGTGCTCAACTTCGCGGGGCGCGAGAAACGATTTTCGCTGCCCTCGCCCGCTTACGGTCTTAGCCGCTACGAGTTGGACAATTTCTTGCTATCGACGGCCCGGGAACTCGGAGCCAACGTGGTGAGTGAACGGCCTGCCGGAAACTTTGACCGCACGATTCTTGCCACCGGCCGCACGCAATCTGCCCCGAAGGGAAATCGGCTCTTTGGCTTTAAGGCTCACTTTCAAGGACCATCCACCGACGCCGTAGAGCTTTACTTTTTCGGCGAAGGCTACGTGGGCGTCAACCCCGTGGAAGGCGGCCTCACCAATGTCTGCGGTCTGGCCCCCGAATCCGTGATGCGGGAACACGGCTTCGATACTGACTCGCTGGTGGATTCGGTACCGGCCCTGCGGCAGCGCCTGCATCCGCTCACCCGCCAGATGGACTGGCTTCGGGTAGGTCCCGTGATCTTTACGAATCGATTCTCTGAAACGCCCGCGCCCGCCGAGTACCGGGCGGGGGATGCGTTGTCGTTCGTCGACCCATTCACCGGTTCGGGAATGTTAGGCGCACTCCTGAGCGGGCGGGCGGCTGGGATCGCCGGGGCACGAGGTCAGGATCCAATCCAATACCAAGCCGAAATGCGGCGGGCTTTGGGAAGATCCTGGGGAATTTCCGGCATCATCCGTTGGGGATTGCGGAAGCCTTGGGCACCTTGGGCGGCGCAGGCACTGTCAGGAAGACTACTGTTTGCAGCCACTCGGCCATAGTACTGCATACCCACATTGGGGAAATTTTAGTACCCCTAAAAAACGAGTGCCGGTGAATACTCGGAGGAGGGTACTCACCGGCTGGTCCTACAGATGAGGGAGTAGGACCGGACTATGGTTAGTTCCAGTATAGGGGCGACTTCCTCAAAAAATCAACAACTTCCGCAAATAAGTTACGAGTCGATGACGAATTCTACAGGCGCTCATCGTCCAAACAACAACCTCGTCTATACCCCTATGTGCTGGTATTAGTACCCCCAGTACCACAGCAAGTTGTTGTCGCGAAAGGCTTGGGTTCTATACCGGGTAGTACACAGGTACCGGATCCGTAATTTATTTCGCCGGAGCGGTTAGCATCGCCTTCCAAGCCTCGGTATCCTCCCCAATGCTGAGCCGGTTGGTGGACGAACGAATGAGGGGCAGCCGGAGCAATTTTGGTTCGTGTTGAATGCGCTCAAGAAGGTCAGGGTCAGTAAGACGCATGTATTTGAGGCCCGCGTCCTGGTAGGCGGCGCTCTCCCGATCGATCAACGCGGCCAAGCCGAAACGTTCAATAAAGCGCTTCAGTTCGCCGGGTGACATCGGCTTCTGTTTCAAATCCACCAGATGAAGGGCGATGCGGCGTTCCTTAAAGAAACGTTCGGCGGCGCGGGTGGCGGGCGAGTTTTTCACCCCAAAGATCTGAACCGTTAACATTTGTCTCTTTATTGTGGCAAAATCCCCTGCTAGCTTCGCATCACGATCTGTTGTACATTTGAGCGCACAAGGAGAATCGAAAACATGTACGTTGTCAGTTGCCGAAGAGGCTTTGATTCAGATCAGTTCACGGGCGCGGAAAATCGCTACCGTAACTACACCAACCCCACCGATGCCAGTGCCTTCACCGACATGACTTTGACCGATCTGCTGGCCAAGGCCAAAGACAAGCACGTTTGCGTACTGGTCCACGGCTTCCACAACCAAATGGAAAACGTAATGAAAGCATATTGGGAGATCGTCGTCCGGATGAACTCGACTGGCGTGGTCGGCCCGGATGGCTACGGGCTAATAATCGGTTTCACTTGGCCCGGAATGGCCACCTCGCTGGGCTATTTCACCGCGATGCTCTCCGCAAAAAGAGCCGGACCCTACTTACTCGACCTCGTGAACCAGTTACGCGGCGAAGCCCATAGCGTCGACGTGCAAACCCATTCGCTCGGGGCGAGGGTGGCGTTGGTCGCGATGAAGAATCCGAAGAAAGTCTTTGTCGATAATCTGATTTTGTCTGCTCCCGCCGTCGACAACCACCTCTTGGAACCAGATCAGGATTTCTTCCCGGCGATGGAGAGTTGTAACCGCTGCATGGTGTATCAATCGAAACAGGATTCCGTCTTAGGCGGAGCTTACCCGTTGGCGGATATCGCCGATGGCGTCCATAAAGCGCTGGGCCGCGGTGGCCCTCGCAACAAGACCATTACGCTGGCCCAGACTCCGAATGTCTATGTGGTGGATTGCACGACGCGGGTCGGTAAAGACCACAGCGGTTACCGCAAGACCGACGAGTACTTCAAGCACTGGAAGACAGTGCTGAGCGGTGGCCCGTTGTCGCGCTATGACGAATTGAGTTAGCGCCCCTCATAAGCGCTAACTTAAGCACTTCCCGCCACAGCATATCGTGGACAACTAGAACCGCGACCGCTTGAATATGTTCTTATAGGAAGTCTGTAGCAATGGCATACCGAAGATATTTTTCAAGCGGTCGCGGCTAAAAGTGTTCTTAACCTAGCGCCAACGGGAGCCCCTACATCACCGGACCAATGCGCCACGGCACGAACTCCCGGTGGCCGTTGCGCTCAGCTGCCACCCGCTCCCCGGACGCCGCCCGCAAGATCAAGTCGAAAATCTGTTGCCCAATCTGCGCCACTGTTGCTTCGCCGTCGGCAATCAGGCCGGCGTTGATGTCCATGTCGTCGCGCATGCGTTTGAACATGGCCGTATTCGTGGCGATCTTGATCACCGGTACCGACGGAAATCCGATGGCCGAGCCACGGCCGGTGGTGAAGCAGATCATGTTCGCGCCGCCCGCCGCCAAGCCCGTCAGCGACACCGGATCGTAGCCCGGCGTGTTCATGAAGTTGAAGCCCGGGGTCTTGATGCGCTCGGCGTAGTCGATGGCGTCGGTCATCGGTGAAGCCCCGGCCTTCGCGGCGGCACCAAGACTCTTTTCGAGAATCGTGGTGAGCCCGCCTTCCTTGTTGCCCGGTGACGGATTGTCGTTGAAACTGCCGCCGAAGCGGCGCAGGTAAGTCTTGTAGCCCTCAATGAAGCTGATGAACCGCTCGCCCACTTCGCGATTGCGGGCTTGCGAGACCAGCAGATGCTCGGCCCCGAAGCACTCGGTGGTTTCAGCCAGCACGGTGCTGGCGTGGATTTCGGCTAGGCGGTCGCTGCACCAGCCGAGGGCCGGATTCGCGGTGATGCCGGAGAACGAATCGGAGCCGCCGCAGTTGAGGCCTAGCGTGATCTTGGAAGCCGCCACTGCAGTACGCATTTCCGCTGAGGAACGCTCGAACATCTTGCGGACGGAAAGACGCGTGGCTTCTACGGTGGCGCGGGTGCCACCGGTATTCTGCAGCGTCATACCGACAATGCGGTCGCTCTTGCGCGGCGCTGAGCCGCCCACGTAATGGTCAATCTGGTTCACTTCGCAGCCCAAACCCAGCACCACCGCGCCCGAAACATTGGGATGGTCCAGCACGCCCCACAGGGTGCGCTTCAATTGATCGGTATCCGGACCAATCGAGTGGCCGCAGCCCTCGCCGTGCGGAAAGGCGACGACGCCATCCACGTTGGGCGGCAGCGTTTCGTGTTCGAACGAATCGGCCACCATTTCGGCTGTGTGGGCCGCGCAATTCGAAGCCGCCACGATGGCGATGTAGTTGCGAGTGCCCACCCGGCCATCTTCGCGCTGATAGCCCATGAACGTAGGAATGTTGAGTGGCAGGGGCGGAAAGCCAAGGTCGCCGACGGGGAAATGATATTCTCGCGTGCCTTCTTCAAAGGCCAGATTGTGCGTGTGAATATAACGGCCCTTCTCAATGCGCTCCTTGGCGCGACCGATCACCTGCCCATAGCGCCGGACGGGTTCGCCGCTGCCAATGTCGCGAAGCGCCACCTTGTGGCCGGCCGGGATCGGCTCAAGTACCTCGATTTCGGCGCCATTGATGCGCAATTTCTGGGGCGGGGAAAGCGGAACCCTGGCCACCGCGACGTTGTCGGTGTCATGCAGGATGATCGCGGAATTCTCCGGCGTGGGCAGCTTGGTGATTTCGAGAAGGCTCATGGCTCGACTACTGTTGTATCGCACCGCGAGAGCCAGTGGTAGGGGCCGGGTAGCCGAAATGGCTATACGCCGAGGGGCGATCACTGATCATTCGGTAATTTTTACTCGATTTATATCAACGGATTAGCCGCTTTTTACGCCAATTGATAGCGGGGAGAGGCATTATCCTGAACTTGGAAGCAAAACCGCGTTTAAAACGCGGAGCTTTCAGAAAGGAGCAAACCCGATGTTGCCCTCTCCCTGGGAACCGCCGTTCTTCGTCTAGAAGAACGGTAAATCGGGGGCGTTCAACCAGACAGGCGGACCCACCATAGTCCCCTGATTTGACTCGCGGCCGAGCCCGCCGCGACTTTCTTCCCCTGCTTCCGCCACCGGCGGATTCGTGAAGCCATTACCGCTTCACACACCCCATGGGAATTCCGGATGAAGAAATGCGTCTGGAATTCCCATTAATTTATTTTAAAAAAATTTGATTTACGGCATGAAACTTATGTAAACTCGGCTTACGAATCACACGCCGCTGGATTCGCTTGGCAAGGCTGCTGGCCTTCTCGGTCGCCCCTGGAACCGATTCATGCCGAAAATCACACTCTTGATATTTCTCGTACTGTTTTTTTATACGCGGCCACCAGTGTCTCTCAACGAACCACGCACCGAGATCAAAGCGCTCGCCAAACAGGCGAACTCCATCCTGCGCGCGGGAGATCTGCCGGGCGCGGAAGGGCTCTTTTGGCAAGGATTGGTGCAAGCCCGCCAAAAAGCCGATTGGACCTACGTCTCAGGATTCCTCACCAGCCTGGGAGTGGTGCGCCTGAATCAGTCGCGCTACCGCCAAGCCCTCGATTTCTTCATGCAGAGCCAGGATGCGGCCCGGCAAGCGGGTTCCGCTCAGGATGCGGGCTTTGCCGCCTTCAATATTGGCGTGATTTACGCTCGACTGGGCGATTGGCAAAAAGGCCACGCGGCGATTCTGGAGGCCACCCGGAACATGTCGCCGGAAAGGCTGCCGAGTTCTTTGCATTTGAACCTCGCCAACTACGAATCGCGGCTGAAACACTATCCATTGGCCGACCGTTACTTTCGTGCGTCCATCGACAATTCCGAACGGCTCGGCATCGGTTCCATGGTAGCGGCCGGCTGGGAGCATTGGGGACTGTCTTATCTGGAACGGGCCCAGTTGGCCCCGGCGGAACTCTGTCTGCTCGAAAGTTACCGGCTGCATCGTTTGGCGAAACGGCCGGAAGCCGAGCAAATCCACTACGGCTTCGCGCGGCTCGCGTTGGCCAAAGGCAATCTGCCGGAGGCTCGCCGCCGGGCCGCGCAGTATTTGCGGGCCGCCCGCGCCCAGCCCTTGTTCTACCCGCTGTGGGAGGCGTATCGAGTCTCAGCCGAGATCGAGGAGCGCGCTGGTGACGACACCAAAGCCCATCGGCTCTATCTGAGCGGCGTGGACTGGGCCCGTCGCGCGCGGGCCGAACGTCTGCCCTCCGCCCAACTCATGGCCACGGCCGAATCGGCGCTGCAGTCGCTCTATTTGGGCCTCGTCCGCGCCGCCCAACGATTGAACGCGCGCCATCCGGACGAGGCAGTGCTGCTCACCGCCCTCGAAGCGGCCGAGGAAGGTCGCGGAGCAGCCCTGACTGAGAATAGCGCGCTGCTCACCGACGACTACTGGCAAACGCTCGATCGTCTGCAGCAGACGCAAGCCCGGCGGCTGTCCGGCGACACGCCGTCTCTCGCCGAAGAAAGCGAAGTGCTTCGCGCCCGTCTGATCGATTTTGAAAGCGTGGCCGGATTGCGCTCCGCCTCTCCCCGCACCGATCTCCAGTTCATCGCCCAGGCCAGAAGCGCCCTCGCCCCGAACGAAGCCATCCTGGTTTTCCGCACCGGCGAACCGCACTCCTATGCCTGGAAGCTCACCCGCCACCGCATTGAACTACGCACCCTGCCCGGCGAAGCGTGGCTCACTGACCAAGTGGCTCAGTTCCGCCAAGATGCGCGGGAGGGGCGGGCGCTCGAATCCCAAAATGGAAAAAAACTTTTTTTTGAAATTTTTGGAGAACTTTCCCTTCCCGAATCCACTAATCAGCAGTGGACCTTGGTGCCGGATGGGCCGCTTCATGAATTGCCCTTCGCGGCATTGCCTTGGCCATCTCATAGTGGAATTGGAACTTATCTCGTGGAACACCGGACATTGATGTTGGCACCGTCCGTCGCAACTCTCGCGATTGACCTTCGCCAGGCACCCACGGGACCCTCGTTTGCGGGCATGGCTGACCCCATTTACAACTCCGCAGACCCGCGTTTAGCTCCCATCCCCCAACGGGCCGACGTTTTGGCTTTGTTTCGTAAGGCGTCTGGACCGGCCAGCTTCGAACTCGCCCGCTTGCCTGGTTCACTATCCGAACTGGACGCCGCCGTAAGGATGCTGCGTCCCATCAACCCGATTCTTCTCACCGGCAGCCAAGTGAATCGTCAGTCCTTCCTTTCTCTACTCGATCGCCGGGCCGCCACGCTGCATCTCGCCACCCACGTCGTCTCTGCCCCCGGCGACCCGCACCACGCGCTGATCGCCCTAGGGATGAATCCGCAAACGCGCGAGCAGGAATTGGTGGGGGCCGATGAAATTAATGCCCGCCGGAATAGCGCTCGCCTGGTGATCATGAGCGGGTGCAGCTCCGGCCGGGGTGAAATTCTTCCCGGCGTGGGACTGTTAAGCCTCACCCGGGCCTGGATATTGTCCGGGGCCGCCGGTGTCGTCGCCAGCCATTGGCCGGTGCCTGACCAATCCGGCGTATTGTTCGAACGCTTTTATCGCCACGCCCAGCGAAGCCGGCACACACAGGGAAGCCGCTCCGGCCATGCGAATAATGCCTTTGACTGGGCGTTTGCTCTGCAGCAAGCCCAAATCGAATCAATTCATGACCGAATCCCGGCCTCTGTCTGGGCCGCCTATTTTCTAACTGGAAGGAACTAAGAGTCTCTCCCCCGCTATGATCCTGTTCTCGAAGTCAACCGGAGGTGGCGCAGCTGTTCGGGCCGCGCTAGATCCCCGTGCCGACTCTTCGGCTATAGATCCCCTGGCATTCTCCATTCCCTTTGCAGAACCAGAGGAGCCCATCATCCCGGCCATCACCCAACTGCAGGAATGGACCCACCTCGTCGACCGTGTAATGGCCAACGACCCTCACGGCATCGAGGAACTTTATGTCCACTTCTCCAAAGGTGCCCGCTTCTATTTTTGCCGCCACCTGGGCCTGGAGGAACTGGACGACCGCGTCCACGATTCGTTTCTCATGGTGCTCAACCGTATCCAGCGCGGCGAGTTGCGCGATCCGGAACGGCTGATGGGCTTCATCCGCACCATCCTGCGGCGGCAGGTGGCCGCCTATGTCCGGGGAGCGGTGGAGGACCGGCGCGACTATTCGACGCTCGATGCCGAGTCAGAATACTGCCTCGACTTCCGCGGCTGTCCCGAAGAGCGCATCATCGATATCGAGACCGTCGACATTATGGAACGCGTCATGCGCGGCATGAGCCTGCGCGAGCGCGAGATCCTCACGCGCTTCTACCTGCTGGAACAAGGGCCCGAATTCATCTGCAAAGAAATGCGCATCAACATGACGCAATTCCGCCTGATGAAGTCGCGAGCCAAAGGGCGCTTCGGCGAACTCGGCCGCCGCAGCATCATGCGCGAATCGCTCGAAAACCTCAACGAAAATGCGAGTGCCTGACCGGCCATGCTTGCCCCACCTCCCCCATTGCCATGCCCGCCGGCCGGCCCGCTTCGCCGGTGCCTTCATCGTGCCGCAGCTGGCCTGTTGTTCGAGGAGAAAAAAATAAGGATGAGGTATATTAAAAGCCTATTGTTGTTTGAAGGCATCGCCGGATCGCATCCCAGCGAGGATGATCTTGAAGAGTTCGTCTTCGGCCGCTTGGACGGTGCCGGACTCGAATTGATCGAGGAGCATCTGCTGGCCTGCGATGCTTGCCGCCGCCAGCTCACCGAAATCGAAAACTTCGTCGCCTCCACCCGCGCGGCGACCAGAAAAATCCTAGGCGCACCGGCCCCGGCTCCCCGGGCGCGACGCTTCTCTGCCCCGGCGCTGGCCCTGGCCGGTGCTTTGGCCGTCGTCGTGCTGGCTCTCAGCTTCTCAGTCGTTCCCACGTTCCGCGCCCCTCAGAGTGTGGAACTGACGGCCGAACGGGGTGCGCCGCTCGGGCAAGCCTTAGCGGGACGGCCCCTCGATTTGCGCCTCAATGCCAGCGGCGTGAGCCCCCAATGGCTCGAAATCGTGAATTCTCAGGGCTCCCGGCTCCATGAAGCCGCCATCACCGTGTCCAATGGCCAGGTACTCCATCGCTCGCCGCCCCTCCCCCAGGGCCAAGTTTGGATCCGGCTTTACGCCCAACCTTCCCCCCAGACTCAAACCGTCCCCCTCCGCGAGTTCAGCTTGCGGGTCCAGTAACTTCCTCTAAGCCCCCGTTCTCCGCTTCCACTCCCCCAACAATTTCTGCAATCGAGCCACCACCGCCGGCTCCCGCTCCGCCCAGTTCGCAGTCTCCGCCGGATCGCTCTTCAGGTTCGACAACCAGAGCGGTGCCAGGGCCGCATCGCCCAGACCGGTAGTGCCGTTCTCCATGAGCTTCCAATCGCCCTGCCGCACCGCGAACTGCTTCTGATACTCCCAGTAAAGGGCATCATTGGGCGGCGGCCCTCCGGCTTTCACCATCGCGCTCACGCTGCGCCCATCGCACTCCGGCACCGGAATGCCCGCCCATTCCAGAAACGTCGGCAGGATATTCATGGTGGCCGCAGGCGGATCGACGACGCGGCCCGCCGGTACACTGGACGGCCAACTCAGCAGCGCTGGCATGCGAATGCCACCTTCGAAAAGCCCGCCTTTGTAACCCCGAAAAGGCGCATTGGAACCGCCCCGGTAAGGCCGGCCGCGCGAATCGGCGCGGCTTTCATTGGTCGCTCCGTTATCGGACTGAAAAAAGATAACCGTATCGCGGTCGAGTCCCCGGCGCTTCAGCACCGCCATCAGTTCACCCACGCTATCGTCCACCGCGGCCAACATGCCGGCATGGAGGCGGCGGTCATGGTCCATGACCGCCGGAAAACGATCGACGTATTTCTTCGGCGCGATCATCGGATAGTGCGGCGCGCCGTAAGCGAGATAGAGAAAGAAAGGCTGGGCCCCGGTTTGGCGTTCGAGAAACACCTTGGCTTCGCGCGTGAATAACTCCGTGTGATAAACGGGCTCCTCCCAAGCCTCGTTCTCGTTGCGCCACAGGTCGTGGTAAATCTCCTGCGAGTTACCCGCCGTCATCTGATAATAGCGATGCGAGTAGTTGTCGATCCAGCCGGAATAGAAGCCGAAGAACTGGTCAAAACCCTGCTTCAGCGGACGGCTGGGCGGTGCGGAACCTAAGTGCCATTTGCCGACTGCCGCAGTTTGGTAGCCGGCTTTTTGTAACAGTCCTGGAAGCGTCACCTCAGTGGCGCGCAAACCCGGCACGTCGCGCGCGGAGTGGCCCGGCAGGAAGTTACGAATCCCGGTGCGATGCGGGTAAAGGCCAGTGAGCAAGGCGGCGCGCGACGGTGAACATACCGGCGAATTCGAATACCAGTTAGTGAACCGGACACCCCGCGCGGCTAAGCGATCCAAGTGCGGCGTCTTCACGTCTTCGGCACCATAGCAGCCCAGGTCGCCGATGCCTTGGTCGTCGGTGTAGAGGACAATAAAGTTAGGGCGTCGCACCGGCGGTTGTGCCAGTAAGAGGCCAGTGCCGAGTAACGCGCGCCGAGTTAGTTTAGAGATCGGATAAGTAGCCCAATTGGCCATTGCTATCGCCCAACGTTTCCACGGGAACACCCATGCGGTCCAGCATGGCGACAAAGAGATTCGCCATCGGGGTTTCTTTTTTGTGACGCACTAAGCGCCCGGGCTTCAACGTGCCGCAGCCATGGCCGGCCAAAACGAGCGGTAAATCGGCGTGGTCATGCGCATTGCCGTCACTAAATCCGCTGCCGTAAGTGATCATCGCATGGTCGAGCAAAGTGCCGTCGCCATCGGGAGTTGACTTCAGCTTACCGAGTAAGTAAGCGAATTGTTTCATGTGAAAACAATTGATCTCGATCACCTTGGCAATCTTCTCCTGGTCGCCTTGATGATGAGTAAGGCCATGATGCGCTTCGGGGATGCCAATTTCAGGATAAGCGCGCGGGCTTTGCTCGAGGGCCAGCAGCAGGGTCGCCACGCGTGTCGAATCCGTTTGAAACGCCAAGATCATCAGGTCCATCATCAGGCGTGCGTGTTCGCCGAAATCTGCGGGAATGCTGCGTTCAGGAGCCGGCATCGCCGGGCGCTTTTCTGTGGTCTGGTGCCGTTCGGCCGCTTGAATCCGCTTCTCGACATCGCGCAGAGAAAAGAGATACTCGTCCAGCTTGCGCTTGTCCGCCCCACCCAGCGTCGACGAAAGGCGATTCGCATCACCCAGCACGGCATCGAGGATGCTGCGTTGATACAGGGCTTGGCGCGCCCGCTTAGCCGGATCGGGCTCCGTATCGGCCGCGCCAAAGAGCCGTTCAAAAACGGCTCGCGGGCGAATCTCGACGGGGTTCGGCGACGACGGCGTACGCCACGAAATACTGTTGCTGTAAGCGCAGCTATAGCCGTTGTCGCAACTGCCGCCCTGCACACCTTCTTCGCAACCGAGTTCGAGCGAGGCCAGCTTGGTTTTACCTTGTAACCGCGCCGCCGCAATCTGGTCCACCGAGATACCGGCTTGTAAGTCACGCCCGTTGGTCTTCTTGGGATGTACGCAAGTAAGGTAGTTAGCGCCGGCGCGGCCATGGTCGCCGGGGCCATCGCCATGCGCCCGGCCGCCATCCTGAGTTAACCCGCCCAGAAACATTACGTCGTCGCGATAGGGTGCCAGCGCAGCGGATATCTTCGGCAATTCGGCGGGTAGCCGCGTGGTGCCGGCCGCCAACTTAGGCAGCCATTGGTCCATCATGATGCCGTTGGGCACATACAGAAACGCCATGCGGCATGGCGCCGCAGTCTTGGCCGTGGCCATCGCTTCGAGCAGCGGCAGCCCCAGCATGCCTTGTAACAATCTGCGCCGATTGAGTGAACTACTTTGCCGCAAGCTTGCCTCCTTCGCTCTTCCCTCGCATTTGAAAAACCGGACTCCTAATGATCTCACTCACTAATGTCGAGAAACGGTAGCCATCTGCCGTAACCCGCTTCGTGATCTCTTCCACTGCCGCGCGATCGGTGACCTCGACGCCCCGGCCTAGCGCGTAAGTAAGTAACTTCTCGGTAAGATTTCTGACAAATAGGCCGGACTGCGCTTTCAAGACTTGCTTTAACTCTTCCGGACCGTGAAAGGAAGCACCGCTCGGGAACTTGCCCGAGCTATCAATCACAAATTGCCCCTCGCGCTCGCGCCACGCGCCAGCGGCATCGAAGTTCTCGAGCCCAAACCCGATCGGGTCCATCTGGTCGTGACAAACCGCGCAGCGGGGATTGGCTCGATGCTGTTCCAACCGCTGCCGCAATGAAGCCGCCGTGCCAAGATTCGCTTCCGGTAAAGCGGGAATATCGGGCGGCGCCGGCGGGGGTGGCGTGCCGAGTAAGTTCTCCAGCACCCAACGGCCCCGAAGTACCGGCGACGTGCGGGTCGCGTAGGAAGACAGTGTCAGCACCGAGCCTTGGGTCGTCACGCCGCCGCGCCGGCCGTCAGTAAGTTCTACGCGCTCGAAGGCTTCACCGTGAATACCGGGAACGCCATAATAATGCGCCAACGGGCCATTGAGAAAAGTGAATCGCCCATCGATAAAGTCGAGCAAGGTGCGGTCTTCCCGCAGGACGGCGCGAGCGAACAGAAAGGTCTCGTGCCGCATTGCGTCGAGTAACTCGTCATCCACGCCGGGGAAACGAGCGGGGTCCGGTTTGCGCTTGTCCATTTGCCGCCAGCCCAACCACTGGCCGGCGAAATTCTCAATCATGTTGTCGGACTTCGGATCGAGTAACATCCTTCGTACTTGAGTGGCGAGAACAGCGGGCCGGCGTAACCGGCCTTCGTCGGCGGCCAGCATCAGTTCAGCATCGGGCAGAGTACTCCACAGGAAATAAGATAGTCGCGACGCTAAGTCATGTTCGCTGATCGCCTGCGCCATCGCGCTAGCCGGCTCGGCGCGGAATAAGAAATTGGGGGATACCAGGATCGCCTGTAAGCCGACGCGGATGCCCTCGTCGAATGAGTCGCCCGTCCGGCGAACCATCGAAGCCAAGCCGGTGAGGGACGCGAGCTCTAGCTTCGTCACCGGACGGCGATACGCGCGGCGCGCCATGCCGCCGAGGATCCGTTGCGCGCAAGCGGGTGTCTTTTCGCCACAAATGAAAATCCGCTTTCGGCTCTCCGCCGGCTCCGGCAGCGGCTGAAAGGGCCCCACGATATCGACATAGTCGATGAATAACTTACGCCGGCCGTCCAAATTTACGTTATCCCGCGGATTGGATAAATCGGCAAACTCAGGGAAAGACGCGCGAAACGAATGCTCACCGGCCTTCACTTTCACCCGCGCGATTGACTCGCCATGCGCGTACTGATAGTCGATGTCGCCTTCCACGATCTCAGTGAGGATCGGCGCACCATCCAAGGTCATCACCATGCGGACTGGTGGATAAGATTGGCGGCTTTGCTCCACAATCTCCTGCCGCTCGGCTGCGGTCGCTCGCGCCTTACGATTCAATTCGGTCAAGCGCCGGTTGGCGCTCTGGCGGGGCCGATAGTTGCCCACGCGCATGCGAAACTCGTAAGTCCCACCGACGGGAAAATCGTAAGTTCCGTAGATCGCGCCGCGATGAGAATAAGCAAGTGCGTTCGGCGTCGGATCGTCTTGCGACTTCTTGGTCATGTAACGGATCAGCTTAGTTGGCTTCGGAGGCATGGGATGGCCATAAACCGCCACGGTGGAAAGCTGCTTGGCCGCCGCCATATACTTCTCCATCAGCAGCGAAGAGACCGACAGCACATCGCCGATGTTATCGAAGCCATAGCCGGCGTCGTCCAAAGGAAACTCGTCGGCGGGCCGCAACGAGACGCCCAGCAGATCACGCACAGTCTGGTTATACTCGACGCGATTCAGACGGCGCGAAGTGACCCGTCCAGGTTCGGAACCCACAGGCTGCCGGCCCGGCTGCCGTTCGATCCAGGCCATCACTGCGGCGACTTCCGTCTTGGCCGGTTGGGGCGAACCCGGCGGAGGCATGCGGCCAGCACTCAACTTTTCCGCCACCTTGTCCCAAACAGAGGGCGCGGGATTCACGAGACTCAGGTTGGCCAGCGTCAGTTGCTCGTTGTGGCACGAGACACAATTCCTGGCCAGAAAAGGCTGAATCTGTTCACGAAATACCGCATCCTGCGCATCGCCCATGAACGCGCAGGCCAAGATCAGGAATGGGAATCGGATAGTAATGGCGAAGAAACCCTCGCCATTACTATACATCTTGCCTACCGGGCGAGAGCGAACGACAGGATGTTGCCTCCGGCCGCGATAGCCACGTACTGGCGGCCTTTCACCGTATAGGTCATCGGCGAAGCCTTCCAAACCTGCCCCGTATTGAAGTGCCAAAGCGTGTGGCCCGTCCTGGCGTCGGCCGCCGCGAAGGTGCCCCCGGATTCACCATAGAACAATAGTCCTCCGCCGGTGGATAGCACTCCCGAATAGTTAGCCTCGGGCGCGCCAACTTGCGGCACCTCCCAGGCGATCTTACCGGTTTCGATGTCAATGGCGCGGAGGACCTTCACCGGCGGATTGGCCGGATCGTTGTAAGGCACAAACCAATTGCCCGCCTGCCGGTATAAGTTACAATCCTCCACGGCCATCACATAGAAGAGTCTGGTGGCCGGGTTAAAAGCGGTGGAATACCAGTTAGTGGCGCCGCGCACGGCGGGGCAGGTCTTGGTGCCGCCCATCGTCGGTTTGGCGCTTTCATTCACGATGGGCCGGCCCTTCGGGTCAAGGCCGGAGGCCCAAGTAAGACGCGTTACAAAAGGCGCACCGAGCAGGAACTCGCCGTTCGTGCGATCCAGGACATAGAAAAACCCATTGCGGTTCGCTTGCAGGAGTAACTTGCGATCGCGACCTTTAAATTTAGTGTCGACTAACACCAATGGCTCCGTAGCGTCCCAGTCCCAGAGGTCATGGGGAGTGAATTGAAAGTGCCACTTGAGCTTACCGGTCTTCGCATTAAGGGCCACGACACAGTCGGTATAGAGGTTATCGCCTTGACGCTCACGGCCGTCGGTATCGGGGTAAGGATTGCCGGTGGGCCAGTAGAGAGTATCGCTTTCAGGATCGTAAGAGCCGGTGAGCCAAGTGGCACCGCCGCCGGTCTCGATGGCCTTGCCGCGCCAGGTCTCTGAGACGGGCTCGCCCCGTTGAGGAACGGTCCAGAAGCGCCAGACTTGTTCCCCCGTCGTCGCCCGGTAAGCGGCCAGGAAGCCGCGCAAAGGCGCGTCGCCGCCGGCGATGCCGGAGATCACTAAGTCCCCTACGACCATCGGGGCACCGGTAGAGCCGAACGCCCCCGGCGATTCGGGCAGAAAGACTTGCCACATCAAAGCGCCGGTTAAGCGATTGAGCGCGATCAAATGGGCGTCGTCGGTGGTGAAGAAGACGCGGTCGCCCAGTAATGCCGCGCCACGCTGCGCGCCTTTAGCTGCATCGCCGGCGATCTTAGTCGCATCGCCGCGCGGGCGAATGTAACACCATATTTCGCGGCCGGTATCGGCGGCGAGGGCACAAACCTGATTCGGGCCAGTAACATACATGATGCCGTCAGCTACCAGCGGCGTGGTTTGTAAGCCAAGGTGCGGCAGCGAGTAACTCCACGCCGATGTAAGCCGCGTGGCATTGGTAGTGTTGATCCCGGTGAGTGAACTGTGCCGGTTACCGCTCGGTGACCCGTGATAGCCAGGCCATTCACCGGGCGACGGCTGGTGAACCTTCTTAATTTCGGCGCTGCCGATGGGCCCTGGAATCTGCGTCGCGGGACCCACCGGAATACCGTTCAGGCTACTTAAATAGGCGACTAAGTCACGGCGTTCAGTGACACTCGCGGAAAGCGGCGGCATGTAAGAGGTCTTCTCGACCTCCATCCCGGTGTAGTCGCCCGGGTTCGAGAGCGAATGCAGGCGTCCGTCAAAGGTTTGGAGTTGTAAGTCATGCTGGCCGCGGCTGCGGGCAAAGCCACGCAGGCTTTCGCCATTCAGTAAGCTTACCTTCACTACGCCCCAGGGATCGTCCGGACAAAAGGCCCAACTCGGACAAGCCGCCCCATTGCGCTGGCCCTTACGGGAACTCGGATCGGTGAGCGTGCGCTCGATTTCACTCACCGTCAGTTCCCGGCCGATGTTCGAGAGATCGGGGCCATTGGAAGCGCCGCGGCCGCGCACCATATGACAGGCCAGGCAACGGCTTTCGAGGAACAGTTGGCCGGCCACGAGGTCCCCGGAGGGCTTCGCGTCGAGGGCCGACGCATTCCAGGAACGAACCGCACTGGCGAGAACATTCAGTTGCGCATCGGGCAGCGGAAAAGCCGGCATCCCGCCGCGCGTTCCCTGGCGGATGGTCTGCCGGATGCGGGCCTCGGAATGCGAGCGCAACGAACGGGCGTTGATCAGGCCGGGGCCGCGATCGGTGCCGGTGGCGGAGTCGCCGTGGCAGCCGGCGCAAAGTTGGCCGTAAGGCGCGGGGATGGTCTGGGCGGCAACGGTGGAAGTAAGTAGGGCCAGGGCAAAGCGTAGCAGCATCTTACTTTCCATTGTGGCCTACCAGCCGGATGCCACGGCGGCGAATGACTTCTTTCACTTTCTCACTCGTCCAGGATTCGACGACGGCCGCACGGTCCTGCGCCACGTTCTCGTAGCCCGGATGGTGGATAGCCCGCATCTCTGGCGTATCGAAGGCGGCATGGTCCAGCAGGATCCACGTGCCCGGCTCCAAGGTCTCGAGCCGTTTCGCGATCTTGGCGGCTCGCACCTCGCCGGAGTCAGTTGACTCATAAATCTTGCCCAACCGCTTCTCGCTGCCGCCGGGCAGGAGTAAGTGGTATTCATGGGAGAGTTTTTTGAGTAACTCCTGGATCTCCGGGAAGGGGCCCGCAAAACCCATGTGGGCTGTCATGTAAGATACTCTGGGCACGAGGCGCTTCACTAACTCGATTTGCGCCCGCAACTCTTTCTCCACCTCAGCTAACTTAGGCTTGCCGTCGACCATGCTTTGACCGGCGGGCAAACGCGGGTTAGGCCGCACCATGGGATATAAGTAACCGTTCGCGTCGGTCAGGCTGGCCGCCTGAGTCAAGGGCCGCCACTTCACCAAGCTCCATTCACTGGTTAGGGTGAGGTGGACGCCCACTTCGAGATCAGGATTCTCCGCCAGCAAGCGGGCCGCTTCGAGCACCCAGGGCGTAGGGGCCATGACGTTGGTGGTGCGCATGACGCCTTCGCGATAGGCCTTCATGGTCGCTTCGTTGATGGCGTGGGCGGCACCCATGTCGTCACCTTGGACGATCAGCCGGATCTCGCCGTTCTGAGCGAAGAGGGAAGTTGCAATCAAGAGGAGTGATTTGAGCACTCCATAGTCATACCGCAAATTGGGCGGCTGAAGCTCTATTCGGGTTTGTCGTTAATGGTGCCGCGGCAGGTCTTCGAGCCACAAGAGCAGGGGACGATTTCGACCTCGGCACCGAAGTGGTAGTCGACGAAGAGCTCTTCGCCGGCCTTGATTTCGCGTTTGGCCATATAGAGGATGTGGCCTTTGGAGATCAGAGTCCAGACGTTGGGCTCGCAGGAGTGATTAATATATTCGGCACCGCTGCCACCCACCGCGCCATCCAGGCACCAGTACTTGTCGAGGGTGAAGATATAGTGCAGCGGACGTTCGTCGGCGCGGCGCTTAGTCTCGCGGCGGCCGATGCGCTCGCCGCGATACTCGATCACTTTGTGGCGGGCGGGGATTTTTTCCTCCGCGAACAGACCCCAACGATGGATTCTCGAAGGTTTGATGCTGAGCTTGTGAGCGCAGTACCGTTCATCGAGACGAGGCTTCCCGGGCTCACGGGCAACAGCGGCTTTGGCTAATTTCATGCGGAGTTTGGCAGGCGAGCTTAGGTTTAGAAGTCGTCTCCATCGACGGGCTTCTTGGTGCCCTTGCGGCGCATGATGATGATGACTACGCACACGACGGCCAAGCCGCCACAAACTACTTTCACGAGCGTTTCGTTATCCACAGTGAATCCCTCTCTTCAGATCGTACGTTGAACACTTTAGCCTACAAAAAGCGGGAGCCAAAGACAAGACGCTAGCCCATCTTTTGTTTGATGATGCCGACCAGCTCTTCCACGGCAACGGTGCTTTTCTTGAGCATGGCCGTCTCTTCGGCCGTGAGTTTCAATTCGTAAATTTTCTCGATGCCGCGAGCCCCCAGCTTCACCGGGACCCCGACGAAGAGACCCTTGACGCCATATTCGCCTTCAAGGAGCGCGGCGCAAGGCAGCACTTTCTTCTTGTCCTTCAGAATCGACTCGACCATTTCGACGGTGGCCGCAGCGGGGGCATAGTAGGCGCTGCCGGTTTTGAGGTAGCCCACGATTTCGGCACCGCCGTTGGCCGTGCGCTTGACGATGCCGTCGAGGGTTTCCTGGCTCATCAGTTCAGTGAGCGGGATGCCGGAGACGCTGGAGAGGCGCGTCAGCGGCACCATGGTGTCGCCGTGGCCGCCCAGCACCATCGCCACGACGTTCTCCATGGAGACATTGAGTTCCTGGGCGACGAAGGTGCGGAAGCGCGCCGTGTCGAGCACGCCGGCCATGCCGACGACGCGATTCTTCGAGAACTTCGAGACCTGCAGCGCCGTCCAGCACATGGCATCGAGAGGATTCGACACGATGACCAGGATGGCGTTGGGGCTGTACTTGGCGGCCTGCTCAGTGGCATTGCGGACAATCTCGTAATTGGCCAGCAGCAGATCATCGCGCGACATGCCGGGCTTGCGCGGCAAGCCGGCGGTGATCACGACGACGTCAGAGTTCGCCGTGGGCTCGTAATTATTCGCGCCGGTGAGGGTGACGTCATAACCTTCCACCGGGCCGGACTGCATCAGGTCGAGCGATTTGCCCTGGGGCACGCCCTCGACGACGTCGACCAACACGACATCGGCCAATTCCTTGTCGGCGATGCGCATGGCGCAAGTCGCGCCCACATTGCCAGCTCCTACAACCGTTACCTTCTTGCGCATGTTTTCCTTATCGATCAAGAGCTCTTCGGATTCCCTAAGGGGATCGAACCCATCAGTTTAACACCGCGTGCCGGGTTACCATGGTGGGTTCGCATGGGAATTCCAGAATCAGCCAAAGCCTTTATCGCGGGGCAGATTGAACGGTTGCGGCAGGTGACGCCGCGTCCGCGGATTGTGTTTCCGGAAGGCGACGACCTGCGGGTACAGGCGGCGGCGGCGCGGCTGAAGCGCGAGGAGTTGCTGCAACCGATCCTGATCAAGGCCAATGATCCGGCGGCGTGCCCGCGGCTGTCGCGTTATGAGGCTCTCTACTACGAGCGGCGGCGGGCCAAGGGTGTTACGCAGGTGGAGGCGGCGGCGGTGGCACGGCGACCACTTTACTTCGCGGCGCTGATGGTGGCGGCAGGCGATGCCGATGGCTTCGTCGGCGGGGCGGCGAACACTTCGGCCGAGACCGTGCGGGCGGCGTTGCATTGCATCGGTGCCGCGGTGAAGACCGTGTCGAGCGTCTTTCTGGTCGCGGTGCAAGACCAGAGCTTTGGGGTGAACGGCATGCTCGCTTTCGCCGATTGCGCCATTGTGGTGGATCCGACGTCGACGCAGTTGGCCGATATCGCCATCGCTACCGCTTCGTCGACTCAGACTTTGCTGGGTGCGGAACCTGCGGTGGCGTTGCTGTCGTTCTCGACCAAAGGTAGCGGCCAACATGCCCAAGCGGAGAAGGTGATCGAAGCGTTGAGAGTGTTGCGGGAGCGGGCTCCAGGGTTGAATGCGGACGGCGAACTGCAGGGCGATGCGGCGCTGGCGGAGAGCGTGGGCGGATCGAAAGCGCCGGGGTCCAGGGTAGCGGGAAGGGCGAATACTCTGATTTTTCCAGATTTGAACGCGGGGAACATCGCGGTGAAACTGGTGGAGCGATTGGGAGGCGCGGCGGCCTACGGGCCGTTCTTACAGGGATTGTCTAAACCGGCTAATGACTTGTCAAGGGGCTGCTCGGCGGAGGACATTTACGCGGTGGCGATCGTGACGGCGTTGCAGGCCAAGCCGGCTTGACTTAGTTAGGGTATCGTATTTCTGCGTGGGGCCCGGAAGGGACCTACGAAACGAAGCCAGTGTCTCTGTGTTCCTTATTTTTAAATGCGCGCGCCGCTGAAGACGAAGATTCGACCGGAGATGCCCCGAGGGACAACTCCGGTCAAATGCTGACTGGGTCTAAGCTGGTGGTCTAAATAGTGCCGAAGCGTCGCGCGGAACCCAAAACGATGTCTCCGTCCCGAATACCCACCATGACAATAGAGTTGGGGCCGGAAAAGTAGAAATCGAATTGGACAGGGCGGCTGGACAGGTTAAAGATCAAGGTTCCACCCGAACAGTCGGTGTTGACTTGGAATCTTCCGGCGTCTTGCTCCCGCCGGGTGCTTGAGCCGTTCAAGCTCGAAGTAGCACTGATCGCCAAAACGCCGGCCAAGTTGCCACCCCGGTCCAGCGCCACGGTCGCGACGAATCGCCCCGCGGAGGTCAGAATTTGGGAGTCGCCACGCGATTGTGCGGTGAATCCATCGGTAGAAAAGATCCAGGTACCGGCCAAGGCTTGCAGAGCAACAGCCGGGCAGGCCAGGGGAACAACGCGCTTTGCCGTACCCACCACGGCGTCCCGATTGGTGTTGCCAACCAGAGTGATTTCGTCGGCGTTGACAAAGTAGATTTCAAACTCAATCGGGCGGCTCGAGAGGTTGAAACGAAGGGTGCCACCCGTGCAGTCGTCGTCAACCTGGAAGTTACCGGCGTCGACTTCCTGACGAACGATGGAGCCATCAAGGCTTGAGGTCGCCGTCAGGGTGAGGACGCCTCTACCGGTGGTCGGGCTAATTGAAGCAGTGACGCGCCCGGCAGCGGCCAGAAAGTGGAAAAACGGGACCTGGAAACCCTGGGTGGAAAACGCCCACGTGCCAACGAGAGCCTGAAGCGGTGCCCCGGGAACGGGGCACTGGGCTTGGGCGGATGACGAGAAAGCCCCAACGGCCAGTAAGGCGGTGACGGCTAAGCTGAAATATTTCATGTTGAAAAACTCCTCCTCGATCAAACTTCGATCTGGCCGAGTTGCGCAGATGAGGGGTTTGAGTGAACCTTCCGCCAAAGGCCGTTCGGTTTGATACTGGCAAGATGTTAAATCTATTTCAGTACTAAGGTCAATTACAATCTTAAGTACCAGCAATAATAAATTTTACTAGTACCGATAGTACTAATTAAAGGCGGAATCAAACTAACTCTTGAGGACTTTTTGGATGTCGTTGTAGAGGACGAAGGCGACTAGGCTGATGAGGAAGACGAAGCTGACGGTAAAGACCATCTCTTTGAGGCGTAAGCTGAGGTCGCGGCGGGCGACCATTTCGATGAGTAACATCAGAATGACGCCGCCGTCCAGGATCGGAATGGGGAGTAAGTTGAAGATGGCGAGATTGAGACTGACACCGGACATAAGACTGATGTAAGAGTCAAAACCCTCCTTGGCAGCTTGGCGCGACATTTGCGCCATACGGACGGGGCCTTCGATTGTTTTCGGAGAGAGGCGGGCTTCGAAGATGCTGCGCAGGACGCTGTAGATGAGCGAGGCATTTTTCCAGTTGAAGCTGGCCGATTCCTTGATGGCTTCGATGGGTGACAGCTTCACGTTTCTGGTGACGGGGGTGGCGACCACACCGATCATGAAGACGGCATTGGGAATTTCGGGGATTTTCTTGGATAGGGGCTTCACGATCACGGTGGCGTCCTTGCCCGCACGGCGGTAGACGATGGTGAGGGGCTCTCCCTTACTGTTGCGGACCTTGTCCACCAGGGCAAAGGGGGCGCGGACCGGATCACCGTTGATGGAGACCACTTGGTCACCCGTCTTCAGGCCTTGCCGGGCGGCATCGAGGTCGGGGTCGACGCGGCCGACGATGACGTCGGAATCAGGCTGCCAGCCGAGGGATTCAAGGCCGGTGGCGTCAGTATGCTTGGGGGTAATCTGCAGAGGAACTGTTTGGCCATCGCGGGACAGAACCAGGCTGACGGGCCGATTGATGTTTTCGAGCGAGGCGAGATTCACGTCGGACCAAGTGGGGTTGGCCTGATCTTCAATCCGCACGATGGTGTCGCCCACGTGAACACCGGCTTTGGCGGCGGCGGAATCCGGGACAATGCTGCCGATCTTCGCTGCTTGGTCCATGAAGACGGCCTTGGGGAACTGCATGCTGAAGAGCACGGCCATCAGAACCAGCGCCAGGATGATGTTCATCAGGGGCCCGGCGATGGCGATGATCATGCGCTGGTAGCGAGGTTTATTCATGAACCCGCGGGGATCCAGGTTATTTTCTTCGTGCTCGGAGCCGGCCATTTTCACGTAGCCACCGAAGGGTATCGCGCA
>JANLPT010000282.1:0-17821 GCA_031367405.1 Bryobacteraceae bacterium | reverse complement strand
CGCCCACAACCGCCGCGAGCGCTCATCCAACCACACCCCCAACTGTGAGAAACGCTGCCTGATCTCAGATTCACTCGCCACAAGAACATTCTATGCCACAAATGTTTTAATTGCGACACTTATTGTTTTACAGTTGCTAAGTTTCGTGCACCAACGCGGTGGCCTCTAGAGGATGGCCCCGGCGTTCCTGGCGGAGGTAGGAGGCAGCGAGTCGCTTCAGATCCACATAGACGAGCGGCACCAGTTCGGCTTCGGCCAAGCGATCACCCGTGGTGAGCCCTTGCAGAAAGGGGCCATTTTCATCGGCCAACTCAGTAGTGGTCAATTTCGTTTCCTCCCGATGTAAGGGGGAACGTGGTCGCGGGGGATTTCCCTTTCGGGAAAACGAAAAGGAAAACGAAAAGGTGGTGGGGCTCTGCAAAAAGCGGGAAAGGCCGGGGAACTGACTCTCCCGGCCTTGCCCTGGCCACACAGTTACAACCGCGGCCCGACCGTGGACTTCTTCAAGCCACTCTCCCGGCTGGTACCGAAGATGTCCTCGGCAATCCTGAGTCCCAACGATACGCCACCGATGTTCTTGGTGATGTCAATCTGGTTGCTGGCGTCGACCGCGAAGGCGTCGAACACCCAATGCACGCCGAGGTCGACGCGGCTGCGGCCGTTCTCTTCAATCATCTGCCAAAGCCCGCCGGAAAAAATGCGCACATGGCGCGGCCGGACCGTGTCGCGGTTGTCGGTAGTAACGCCGTTCAATTCATCGGAAACGAAAGTGAGACCGTCGAAGAGACTATCGGCGTCAGTGTTGCCCTTAGGCACGCCGTAGAAAAGGCGAGTGATGTGAAAGGCTGCCGCACTGAAGGTGGCGTGCCCGGATGGATAGGCGGGAAAGGGCGGCGTCACGTTCCTGGCTGCGATTTGATTGGAGTTCGGAGCGCCCAGCGGCAGCCAGCCGGGGTCGGAGTCGTTGTCGATGGCGTTATTGCCGGAACCAAGCGGACCCATGGAGGAGTCATGGTTTCGAATGCCGGCGACGGGCCGCCAAAGGTTGTGGAAGTATTTCTGATCCCACGCCAGAATCGCGGCATCGGCCATGGCGGTATTGACGAGGGCGAAGAGACGGGCGTTCTGGGCCGGCGTATTGCCGCGGGCCATGGCGACTTCACGAATGATCTGATTATAGAGACGTGGGGGCGTGCCCAGGTCTTTCGTGCCATCGTAGGCCCAGTAGACGCCAATGACTGTTTCATTGACATTGCGCTTCGGGTAGCCGTTGGGCACGGTGCCCATCAGTTCCGGCGCGATGCCTTTACCGCGAACTTCCTTCAGTGCGCTGAGGTAGGCTGGATCACCGGGCACGGGCGGAATGTCGAGCCCATGGCGAGCGCTGACGGCGAAGCACTTCGACATGGCTCCATAAAAGGGCCCGTGGAAGCGCTGCGCCCGATTGTCGGGGTCCACTTGGTGGGCGGCAGCGTGGACCGGAGGCACGTAGCCGGCGTCAGATGCGGATGGGTCGGTTTGGCGATCAGCGAGGATGGCGAGGGCGACTTGCTTACCAAACGCGGTGCCGGTGGCTTTGCCGGGTGCCGGAATGGGAGCGGCGGCGAGTTGGTTGTCGAAGAAAGGTTTCTGGATGGGGAAAAGCGAGAACAGGGTGTCATAGGCAGCCGCGGCGACGGCGGCGTCCAGTCCGGCACCGATGGGGGGCACGGGCAAACCCGATAGGTAGGGCGGCAGGATGGCCGGATTCTTGGTGATGCCCGCGAAGGCGTCGTAAATGGCGAGATGGACAATCGCCAAAGCGCGGGAACTGAGGGTGGGGCCGGTTTGTTGGCCAGCGCCGTTTGAGTGGCTGACTTTGTTGGCCTCGAGGGCGGTGGCGTTCCAGTAGAGGATGGGGTCGTTCATAGATGTTTCCTTGTCGATGAGCTTTCTTGAGCCATAGTCGGTCTGACGGCAACGGCCAGTCTCCAATTCGGCCCGTGGCGGAGCGAATCCTCCGAGCCAACGCTGACTTCGAGAACCAGAATTTACGACTCGTGGAACCTATCTTGATCAGCGCCGTTTCCGGGAGAATCGGGCCATTCCCGGAAAAAAACCTCACAAACCGGCGGTGGTGAGGCCACCATTTCAGGTCAACGCGGGCTTGTCCCGATCTCTGGCGAGGCAGTGCGCTCACACACGGAGGCCCAAACCTGTTGGGAAGGTAGTGCGATTCCTACCGTCTTACGCCAGGATCATGCCCTTTCCCTCGCTGGGTTGACCTGTTCCCAAGAAGAGCGTTCGGAGGGAATGTCGCCCATCGAGTCCTGGACCAGAGCCGCACCACCTCTGGCCTCCCGGCGGAGAGCAGGCAGACCGTCAACAATAGCCGTAGCTTGCGCGGTGCCGGACATGGCATGGTGCAAAGTAAGCCGGCTGGCCGGTTCGCAGGCTCGTTGACACAAAATACGTTTTGGGTGCGGATGAAGAAAGCGAGCCCAGCGTCTGACCCTGATACAGATGATCGTAGTATTTCATCAGCTCTTGCGTAAGCGCGGAATAACCCAGGACATTGAGATCGCTCGACCCGTCTCGCCTAAAGAGTCGAGCTATCGTCATCACGAGAGGTAACCGAGACCCCTGCCGCATCAGCCAGTAAAACGGTGCCCTTCTGACAACTCTCCCGCGTAAGTCCACGGCGCAGAACTGCAGGAGTTGTTTCACGCATCCGGGGCGAGCGGAATCAGCAAGGTAACCCTTCCAGTTTGTGCAAAGGTGGCCCGCCAAAATACTACGCCCGGAGATGCCCACGATGCGTTCGACTCTCGCAAGAAGCTTTTTCTCAGCCAGAACAAATAACACAAGACCGTGCCGATTGGGCCTCTTTCCGCAGACCGGGCCCGCCGCCGTCTGTGCCTCGCCGCCGGTGTTATATTGATGGTCTGCCGCCGGATGAATTCAAAACCTTGTTGGCTTCCTCTCAAGCTGGGAAAATTGAAGCTTGGGATGGTTTTCTCGCGCGTTTTCACGAACTCATCGTGAGCACCGTCGTTCGCACCCTATCCACTTCCAGTGGACCTAACCGTGCCATGGTTGAGGATCTCGTCCAGGACATCTATCTCAAACTCTGCGCGAACGACGGCAAGATCCTGCGCCACCTGCGCTCGGACCATCCCAACGGAGTGTACGCGCTGGTGCGGGCGGTTGCCTATTCCACGACCGTCGATCACTTGCGCACGCTGCGGAATCCGATCAGAGATGCGCGCAAGGCGGTTTCCCTCGATGTGCTCCAGCATGATCTGGCCCTCGCGGAACCTGTGGAAACGGTACTTCACCGGCGTATGCTCTTTGAGCGGATCGACGCGCTATTGGTGGCGGCCTGCGCGCCCGAATCACGTTTGCGGGATTGCAACGTTTTCTGGCTCTATTATCGTCAAGGCTTCACGGCCAAGGAGATTGCAGCTTTACCGGCCGTTAGTCTCACCGTGAAGGGAGTGGAAAGCCTGCTCTACCGCTTAACCGCAACTTTGCGCGCTGAGTTGGCCCCGGCGGAACAAAAGGGTTTTGGCGAGTTGCCACGTCCTTCTAAGGGAGAGGCATGAATACGTCGACCGTTCCGAAACCCGGCTGCCTTTCTTCTTGGGAGCTTACCGAAATCGCCGAGGACCTGCTGCCGGCCAACGAGGTACAGGTTCGTTTGGCACATGTTTCTGACTGCGACGCGTGCGGCCAGGCTTTACGCCAAGCCATTCACGACCTGGAACATGAGCTATCGCCTGCCGAGCGGGAGTTGATTGGGCAAGTTCTTGAGCAGCCTCCGTCCCGGCCGGGTGGCCGGAATACCCGCCCTAAATCAACGTTGCCGTGGCCGCACCTGTGGAGCATCGCCGCCGCAGTCTTCGTGATGATCGCCGCCGGAAGTTGGTACCTGGCTAGCCGGCGCGACCCGGTGCCGGGCTTGCTCGCGCAGGCCTCCGCCACCGCCCGACCCTTCGATTGGCGATTGCCGTACGCGGACTACGGGCGTACCCAAACCCAGAGGGGCGCCGATCAGCCCATACCGGCCGCGCTTTTGGAGGCTCAAGCGGAACTCGCGAAACGATGGGCCACGGGCGAGCGTGGCGTTGAAATGATGCGTCTGCGGGCTTGGAGCGAGTTACTCGAACACAAGTTGGATGCGGCGGTAAAAACCCTAGAAGAAGCAAGTCATTTGGCACCCAACGACCTCGACGTGGCAGGTCTGTTAGGCGTAGCCTACGCCGCCAGGGCCGAAGGCGGTGCCGCCGTTGACTATGCTCGGTCACTGGAGCAGTTTTCGCGAGTCCTGGCCCAACGCCCTACTGACCCGGCGGCTCTTTACAATCGCGGCTTGGCCTACGCTCAGCTTGGGCAAGTTGAAGAAGCCTCTCGTGATTGGCGCACTCTTCTGAATGTTCGAGAAGGCTCGGAACGTGACCAGCTCTGGTCTACTGAGGTTCGCGAGCGCATCAAAGTGATTCATTGAATACCCGATGCGCAAACAATGGTGGCTCGCACCGGCTCTCACCCTGATCGCTGTCATCGGCTGGTGGCGCTGGCCTCACTTTCAGCTAGCCCGCGCCGAAGGCGCTTTAAACGATATTCCCGGACCGAACTCGCTCTACTGGCCCGGCCAATCCGCCGACGCGCCAGTACTTACGGATGCGGCCAAAGCTACGACGCTTGCTCAAGTCTCCCGAGCACTTGAATCGGCGGACGCGCGCCTCGGGCAGACCCCCCATTCGTTCTACCTGCGGGGCAGACTCGCGTCCCTTCGAGGCGCACACGCCGAAGCGGTTCGTCTGATGCGTCTGGCGACTTTGCTGGACCCGGACGCTGGCGACCTTCAAATGGCTTACGGCGTCAGCCTGGGCCTTCGCGCGGCTGCGGAGAACCGTTCTATTGATTGGGCGACGGCGGCCAATACTCTGATTGAAGCCTCGGAACTGCCCGGATTCCCCGCCCTGGGTTTTGCGAATTTGGCGGAAGTGAGCGCCCAGTTACCGGCTCCCCAAGTCGCCATCGAATATTGGAGGAAGGCGGTGGCCGGGGTAGCGGGATCGCGGAAAGCCCTATACCTTCAGCGTCTCCAAGCGGCGGAAGCTGAGGTTAGCGGTCGCCGGGAACGCGTGGCACAGGTGGTGTCACAGCGAGTGCCCTCGCGGGCCATCCCTGGCTCCGCCGAACTACTCTTGCAACTCGCGCTTTCCGAATGGCTGCCCCGGCGTGCCGAATTCGGCACCGAACTGAGCCGGCTGGCGTTGTACTTTCGCACTGAATTGAAAGACCCTGCGCTGCACGATCTCTTGGCCGCGCCGACCAACATCGTGGCTGACCAAGCCTTGGGTCGCGCCTCGCTGGCGAACGCGTCCGGCGAGTATCCCGCCGCAGCCGAAGCGGGCGTCGAAGCGGGCATACTCTACGCCCGGTCCGGGAATGGTGCCGGGAAGGCCGTGTCGGGAGTGCAGGCCAGTTACGCACTTCGGCGTAGCGGGCGCAGTGCGGAATGCCGGCCGCTGGCCGAAGGGTCGAGACAGATCGGCTTGGCCGCCGGCTATCGCTGGGTGGACCTGCGCGCGCAGCAGGAGGCGGCCGCCTGCAAGTCCCGCCAGCGGGTGATTGACATGTTGAGCGAGAGCGAGAGCCTGGTGGCCCGCATCCAGGGCAGCGGCTTCTTGGATCTTGAACTCCGCGCCCATAGCGCTTTGGTGGAGCCTTTCCACGCCTTCACGGCGCCGGTGGAGTCCTGGGAGCGGGGGCATCGCGGATTGGCCGTCTATTGGCACAGCGTGCTGCCCGCGCCATTCGCCATTAATTTCTATAGTCCGCTGGGAATGATGGCCGAGTCATTCGGCTATTCGCGGCTGGCGGCGTTGCTCTTCCGAGAGTCGATGGCCGTGATGGAGGGCCACCCGAATCAGTGGCTTCGGGCCGCCATTCGGTCAGACTTTTTTCGCCTCGATCCGAGCGCCAAACTGCCCGGCGAAACCACCAACGAAATCGAATCAGCCTCGACGGATATTGCCGCGGGGCGCACTGACCAAGCCCTGGTTCGTTTGCGGCGGGTGACCAACGGCGCGCAGTTCCCTTATCGTCAGTTGGATCACGGCAAACGCATTATGTTGCTGCCGATGATGGGCCGTGCGTTCTGGCAGCAAGGCAATCGCCCGGAAGCGTTGCGTCACTATCGCGTGTTGGTGGAGGAGACCGTGGCGATCGTGAGCGCACTGCGTGGCAGGCGTCAACGCCACGCCACCGCGCTGGAGATCGGCCCAGCTTGGCGCCTGTTGACCGAAGCGCAGCTCGATACGGAAGGGGCCACGGCGGCGCTGCGCACTTGGCAGACCTTCCGCACGCTGGCCAATCCAGGGCAACCGATTCGGCTTTCGCCGCCGCCTGGCGAGGTCTGGCTGGCTGTGGCATTGCTGCCCTCGGGGCCGGTGGTCTGGTGGGCCGACGCCCAAGGTCTGGCTCTTCATCGGATTGCGCAACCGCACCTCACCCGCTTGGCGCAACGCTTTGCCGCGCTGGTCGCCAATCCCGGTTCGCCGCTGGCGGTGGTGAACGAGAGCGGTCGCGAACTGTACGATCTTCTGATCGCGCCTTTCGAATCGCGTTTGGCCGGAGCCCGCACCCTGATTGTGGATCCGGACGGTCCGCTGGCTGTCCTGCCTTGGGGCGCGCTGCGTGACGGGGAGGGCCGTGCGTTGCTGTCGCGGGTCGCCGTCGTGCAGACCATTGGATGGGGCTCAGCGCCGGTTCTGCGTCCGTCACTGGACTGGCAACCGGCCTTGGTGGTGGCGGAGCCGGCCGTCGACCCACGCGACCGTCCACGCTTCCCCGTGCTCAGCGCCGGTTTAGTCGAAGCGGAACATCTCCGCCACCTATTCCCGCAACATCTCTACCTCTCGGGAGCGGGCGCGAGCGTGGAAGCACTCCAGCAGCAGCTCTCGCGCCATCGCCTCTTTCACTTCGCCGGGCACGGCGTGGCCAACGGCGGCAATGGCGCCCTGGTATTGGCGGGTGAGCCCCGCGTGGGCACCCGGTTGATCACGGCCGCCGAGATCGCCGATCTCGACCTGCATGCGCTGCGCCTCGCGACGCTGGCGGCGTGTTCTTCCGGTGCCGGCGAGGATGGCGGCTCCGTAAATGTAGAAAGCCTGGTGCAAGCCTTTCTGGACGCCGGGACCAGCCAGGTCTTGGCCTCGCGCTGGAACGTCGACTCCCGCGCCACGGCGCAAATGATGGAGCGCTTTTATGACCGTTTGCAGCAAGGTATCGCGCCCGCCGCCGCGTTACGCGAAGCCGCGCTCGCCGTAGAGCGGGATCCGCTGCAGCAGCACCCCTATTTTTGGGCGGCCTTTCAGTTGTTTGGGCTGCCTTAATTTGTGTTGAAAGGAAATTATTGATATGGCTCAGGAAAAGATCCAGTGTGAACCGCAGGAGAAGAACATACTCTACGTCGTCTTTCACGGTTTGATCTCAATCGTCGAAAATACCACGACTAAGAAATTTCGCGCCTATATTTTGTCGATGGGTGACGAGCATCGCTACTTGTTCGGCGATTGGTTACGGGAAATCGACATTCCGGCTGGGTTCGCCGGTAAGTTGGTTGTAAGTGGCCGCAAAGGCAAGCATGGCGGTCACCTAGATGCAAGTCAACGCCCGACCGTTCAAGCCGCAAAGATTGGACTCAAGACGTGTGTTGATGAAAAGCACGACTCAATTCACGCTCGCATCCTGTTTCCTCAGCCGGATAACGTGTTTTATGTGAATCGTGGGGCCCTGGATTTGAAATCCGGGAGTGAAGCTTTAAAATATCCAGACGTCAAGACTAACGCCGGCGCTACCGTTTTCGCCTATTACCTTCCAAACCAGAATGATTTCTACGGCAGTTTTCTCGCGAGTGAACATAGTGTCAATAAATGGGAAGCCGACTCGCTCACCACGACTACCAGGGAAGACACCACCTATCGGGTCGCCGCACTTCACATATTTAGCAACCCCCGGCGCGCTACCAGCGCCGATCATTCGTTGAAGGAGTTCTCTCTATCTGCCCAGGTTTTGGGAGCGCCGGTCCTAAAACTGGCCAGCGTAGGAACGGATATTACGGCCCAATTAGCACCTCCTCCTCCCGACGGACTGTGCCGGGCTGAGTTGCTTTCTCTGCCCCGCCGCGATAGCATCCTCCATGCTTTAGCCGAACAGGCCCGTCGAGCGATCGAGTTTGAGATCAGCGGCGGCGGCTGCGAATCCTGCTGTTCCGCTGGCGACGGAGTCGAACCGTAAAAGGGATTATGCGGGCTTAGGCGTCCTTACTCCTGAGCCCTTACAAGGAGATAATCAAATGGCCGAAACAATCATCCAACTCCGCGACGCGAACAATGCGCTCTTCGTCGACCTTCCCGTCCCCACGCCACCGGCGGACAACCGCTTTTACGTGGCCTTTCACGGGCTCGTCACGCTCGTTGAGGGCCCCGGCGACGAGTTCCACGCCTATGCCCTCAACATCGGTGGCGACCACCAATACCAGCTCGGCAATTGGCTACTTGAAACCGACCTGGCGCGCGGCTTCAGCGCCAAATTGTTCGGCGTGAATGCGTCGCCTAAGGCGGCCGGCAATTCACTCGATCCTACCCTCACACCGACTATTCTCGTGGCGGCGCCGCCACCCGCCAACGACAAGCGCATCTGGGCGAGCCTCACCCTGCCGCGTCCGCGTAAGATCCATTACTTGCGCTTGGGTGATGCCGTCGTCTCCAATGCGGCCAAGCTGATCTCCCCGGCCACCAAGGTTTGCGGCCTCACCGTGTTCGAGTACGCAGTGACCACGGCTTTTGAGCACATTGAGCTCACTTCATCGGACGGCGTCGAGAGCTATTGGAAGAACGCTTCGTTCACGACATTCCCGAACAGCGCCAAAGTAGCGACGCTGCACCTGATTGACTCGCCACCGGCTCAAGCGGTCAGCGCCTCCCATTCGCAGGACGAATTTAACCTCTCCACTGGCCTCCTCGGTGAACCGGCGATCCTGCTGACGGCGAACCCCACCGACCTCGCGCAACAACCGGCCTTGCCTGATGGCCTCTCCGCACTGGAACTGACTCCGCTGAAGGTCCGGCCGGCACTCGTGGATCGTCTGGTGGATTTTGTCCGTACGGCTCGCTTCTCCGGCTCGCAGCCCCTCGGTGGTGGTTGCGAGTCCTGTTGCTCCGGCGCCAACGGCAGAGTTGGTCCCTGACCATGAGCAATTACGAGCAACTGCTGTCCACGATTCGTCCCCTGATGGACAAGCTATCGCACTGCGTGGGCTATTCGCTCGCGCAGGACGGGGACGATTGGGATTTGACGATCTATGTTCCGCCAAGCTGGGCGAATCTCGGGAATTTTCTGGGTGCCTTTGATTCGCTGAATAAGCTACCCGTGCGGATTCACCGCGCGGAAATGAACCGTTTCTCTGTCGTGCCGGCCCCGGCCGCGGTTTTGGGGCCGGCCTTGGCTCCGGCCGCGGCGATTGGTTCAACGCTGTCGATCGTTTCGGCGGCCGGCCGGACTTTTGGATCGATCGGAGCCTACGTGCGCACTGCCGAGGGCGTCTGGCTCCTCACGGCGAATCACGTCTTGGCCTGCAACGGCCGCCATCTACCATTGGCCAACCAAGCTCATGGCGTCTTCCTGGGCAACCAGCGCGTCAGCCGGACGATCGTGTACCGCGAACTCGAACCCCGGGGCTGTCAGGCGGATGCGGCTGCTTGTCTACTCGATCCCGCCGCGAACGTCATTCCGGCTTGGCCCACTGGTTGGAATCCGAATCCGAATCCCTACACTCCTCCGTTCCCTCCGCCCACGACGCGTGTTAAGGTGTCTGTGAACGGCGTTGACGCCTTCGGGACGGTTACGAAGGTGGGTGCCTTCCGCGTATCGATGGCTGCGGCTGGTTTTCCCTGCGACTTGGACGATGTCGAGTTCACTTGCAGCCTAGTGGTGCAAGCGGATGACGCGCAATTCGCGCGGCCCGGCAATTCCGGCGGCCTCGTCGTCACCGCCGATGCGGCTTGCCATCCGATCGGACTCATCACCGGCACCACGGTGGACCACCTCGTTGTGGTCTCGCCATTGGCCAAAGCCCTTTCAGACCTCGGCCTGCCGGGCCAGATCATGGTGTAAGTAAGTTCTAGTAGCGTGACAATTTAGTTCGTACGAGCCAAACAGAACCCTGACCGTCAGGGAGGGGATCCTGCGACAAGCCGCGAAAGTTAAAAACTAAGCGGTCAGAGTTCTAGTAAGCCCAAAAGGGAAATCTGTATTGGATACGTCTTCTTCTGGTAAGCACCAAGGAGGATATGTCATGAAGCGCCGCGCTGACGAGGAACGTCCTTTGATCGGCTGTCTGCCCGCCCTTTCTGACTGTTTAGATCAGGAACGGGAAATTACCGCTCTGTTACATCGTTTGGTGGCGGGCGATAAGTCGGCCGAGGCTGAATTCGTGCCGAGTGTTTATGCCGAACTCAAGCGGCTGGCGGCTGGATTCCTGCGCCGCGAGCGGCCGGACCATACTTTGCAGCCCACGGCACTCGTCCACGAGGCCTACCTCAAATTGGCGGGCCAACAGACGCCGCACTGGCAAGACCGTTCGCACTTTTTTGCCATGGCGGCTACCGTCATGCGCCGCATTCTGACGGATCATGCGCGCCAACATCGGGCTCTCAAGCGTGGCGCGGGTCAGATAGATCTGAAGCTGGAGGATCTCCAACTGGCTGGCGACGAAGAATGCGAACTAGTTCAAGATCTCGATGAAGCGCTGAACCGGCTCGCCCTTTTCGCGCCGCGCCAGGCATTAGTCGTAGAATTACGTTTTTTTGGCGGCATGACCGAGGACGAGATCGCCCTCCATCTAGCGGTCTGTTCGCGCACCATCAAACGCGACTGGACCATCGCTAAGGCCTGGCTCTACGGAGAGCTCACGTGACCGAAGAGCGGTGGGCGCATATTGTCGAACTATTTGAACTGTGCCGCAATCAACCTTCTGAATGCCGCGCCGTCTTGCTGAGCGGTGTAGAGGTGGACCTAGCCGCGGAGGTGGAGCAATTACTCCGGCAAGACCAGGATGCCGGCGAATTTCTCGAAGATATGCCGGATTCCGTGAAGAAGTTACACTCCCCGCCGGAGGCGCGCTTCGCATCTGGCGATTGTCTCGCTGGCCGGTACAACATCTTACGGGTAATTGGCCGTGGCGGTATGGGCGAGGTCTATGCCGCTTTCGATCAGGAAGCGGAAGCCACGGTTGCATTGAAAGTGATGCACGCGGATTTGTTAGGGAACTTTCGCCGTGAATTACAGATCGGGCGTCAAGTCACTCACCGGAATGTCTGCCGGCTTTTCGACATCGGCCGCCATGCCGGCGTGGCCTTCCTCACGATGGAGTTAGTGGAGGGCGAAACGCTATACGCCCGCCTGCGCCGCACGGGTCCCATTCGACTAGTCGAGGCGCAAACCATCGTTGAGCAGTTAGTTGGTGGGCTCACGGCCATTCATCAAATGGGAATCGTGCATCTCGATCTAACGCCGTCGAACGTCATGCTGATGCCAGGCCGCGCGGTGATCATGGATTTCGGTCTCGCTGATCGTTGTCCACGGCGTTTCATGCCAGTCACGGGTACCCGCGGCTATATGGCGCCGGAGCAGCTACAGGGCCAGCCAGTAACTGCGCTGGCCGATATCTACGCGTTGGGAGTGCTTCTGCGCGAAATGATGCCGAGTTCCCCGCGCGGCCTCAGCTGCGGCCTGCCCCGATCTTGGTCAACGACGATCCAAGCGGCAACTTCGGAGAATCCGTCTCGGCGTCCCTCGTCCGCGGAGCAGGTTCTCCACCTTCTGACTATTCCTCTCATCGCATCCAGGCGCCTCCGCCACAAATCGAGCCCGTTGCCAAGGGGAAGGCGAATCCTGGCCCATGCCTGACTCGGTGAATATTGTGCCAAAGATGTCACTCTCGAGGCCCGCTCCGCGCTGTAAGTAGTGAAGAGGAGATCTCACCATGGCTGAATGGACTTATCTAGCGGATATCGTCGAAGGACAGCGTGGTGCCCGCGTGCGGCTGATCCAGGAGTGGCTTACATTTCATGGCTTCTCCACCGCGATTGACGGGGATTTCGGCCCGGCTACCAAGCTGTCGGTAGAGACCTTTCAGACGCGTAAGTCGCTCGCGGTTTCTGGCGCTGTCGACCAGGTTACGTTCGATAAACTCGTCGAGCCAATGGTCTTGGCGATCAAGCCGCCGGCCGGCGCTGGTTCACTCACGGATCAAATTTTAGGTTACGCCCGTCAGCACTTGAGGCAAGCTCCGAAAGAAATTGGCGGCGACAATTGCGGACCCTGGGTACGGCTCTATATGAAGGGCCAGCAAGGCCAGGAGTGGGCTTGGTGTGCGGGTTTCGCGACTTCGGTGGTGGCGGCGGCCAGCGAGGCCCAAGGTATTCCATCACCCTGTCCCTACGAGATCTGGGTCCCAAATTTGGCGGTGGCGGGGAAGGCCAAAGGGACTTACTTCAAGGTCCGGACCACCGCCGATCAAGCGCGAGTGAAGCCGGGCAATTTGTTCTTAGTCCCCGGCGGACCCAACTATTGGAGCCACGTCGGCATCGTCGAAAGCGTCCAATCCGCCGCTTTTTTGACGATTGAAGGGAACAGCGGCCCCTCGCCCAACGCGGTAACCCGCCAGTCCCGCGCGCTGATTGGCTATGACTTCCTCATGGTTTGAATTGTTAGTAGTTATTGGATCTATAACTCAGAAGAAACGGAGACTGAATAGAATGTCATTCAAATTAACAAAGATAATGCCGTCGTTGTTTCGAGGCAGGGAAGGCGATGTCGTGACAATTGATGCCAGAGCACTCACACCAGGAGCATCGGCCAGAGTAGTAGGCATTTACTACGACAGTGCGACAGATCAGACAGCACCTTTCACCCTCACCGTCAAAACCGGCACGTTTGGCTTGGGCCTGATTATCGAAGCGGATCAACCGGCAACGTTCGTCGAAATTGTCGAAGTAGATGGGGCTGATGAGCGGCATCTGGCATTCCACGCTTGGAATCCGATATCGAAGTTTAGCCAGATCACAATCAAGGGGATTTAACCGCAATATGTCACGCAAACAAAACATCGCTCTTAGCATCATCCTCACTTTGGCCGCAACCTTGCGCGCCCAGACTTCTGAGCCACGAGATGAAACACTGACGAAGAATTCCGTGGACCAAGCCCTTGATCATTACGCACTGATTAAGACGAAGCCTGATGCTCCCGATGCTCTAGTTGCGGCGCTCAAGGCGTACGTGAATCTTGAATTCAGACTGACCCGGCCTTTTCAGACAGCTAGCTCGAAGGCGGCGCAGTTCATGGCCGCATCGGGGAGAAGTGTCTCGGTTGGTGCGCCAGCGGCGGTGGGTGCAGGAACGTCGCTTGTCAGCTCAGGCCTCATCACAAGCCTGATTTCGGGCGCAATGGAGAGCGGTGCTCTACAAAAAGATACGGCGGGCACCGTGAATACATTCCGGGTAAACGCTCTCGCCGCGTGGGCACTCGCCAATAATGAGATTCCGCGAGTGTGCGATGCGCTCTTGGTCAAATGCCCGGTGGACCTCGGCAACCCGCTGGCGGGCCTTTCCTTCGCAGTATCCTTCGATTCTTCGCGGAAAGATCAAGCAGTTGTGGCCGCCGCAGACGCGCTTTTCCTTCGAGCGAAACGCACACTCTCATCGGCGCAGATTCGTTATGACCTCTATCGCCGTCGTTTGAAGACGAGTGACGTTTTCAAGAGTGAGTGGGGAAAGGCTGTGACCCTATTGTCCTCGAACCCGGCAACTGGCGAGTATCTGACAGAATTATCGAAGCATTCAGGGCTGCAACTAAAGCTCGATGGGCTTACTGACGAGAAACTTGGGACCATCGCTACCAAGCTGAATGCCAATAATGATTTCGTCATTGCCGACAGGCCGAAACAGAGGGAGATGCTTCGAACTGCCGCGCGAGACGGCGTTCTAAATGAGGTCAAGAAGATCCCTGACGGCGATAAGCTGATGACGGCCTTGGATAACTACGAGAGGGAGCGTGACAAGATTCTAACCGGAGTCATTTGGAGCAAGTCACTGAGCGCAGAATTCACCCATCAACGCCCAATTGACGAGCCGTCCTACGGAAACGGTCGACTAGTAATTGCTACGCCGATAGGTAGGCAGTCCTCAACGGCTCCTCTCTCCGAGCTGACGTTCAATCTCGGGGCGAACATGTTCTATACGCCCCCTAAGTTGCAGCCGACTCGACACTTACGTGATATCCAGGCATCGCTCCAACTGACCCGCCGTCTGAAGGGCTGGAGCGCCGTTAATGGTCCGCTGTTAGCCGTGTCCGGCTACTATCAGTACCTCACCGATAATGCAGTCCTCGAACTAAACGGCGAGCAAATTAGTCAGCAAACCGGCCTGACTATTCCTACGAACGCCTCGGCGCTTTTGAAGGACACGAAAGGTTCGATTTACATTGGTCAGATCAAGCTCACCTTTCCAGTGGGCAAGTCGGGCATATCGTTTCCCATCGCGATTAGTACCTCGAACCGGACCGAGTTACTCAAAACGAAGGGAACGGATGTGCGGGGAAACTTCGGCATTCTCTTCGATCTTGATACGCTGATTAGCAATCTCAAGCAATGACCCGGTGCCGAGAAGAAGAGATGCAGCGAAGCCGAGCCCTCCAGCAAGACGGGGCGGTCGGGCCATGGCGCGGTCAACTGCGTCCTGGTTGCTTGCAGCATGATCGGCGTCATACCGGGGACATGCGTAATTTTGGTTTTGGCCGCGATGACCTATGATCTGGCATCCCGCGGAGAAGCTGGAGCATTATTAAGGGTAGGGCGTAGCCATTCCTCCTGGCTTTCAGTCACCGGCGGAGCCGATTTTACTAAAGGTGAATACAATCAGCATGGCGAGCCAAGACGGCGACGCGTGCACGGGTTGTCCGGTTCAGTTCGCCCCTGTTCGAAATCGTAGAGTATCGGCACTCTGTCCGGTCCAATACAGGTCGGCCAAGCCGGGTCGGCTCCCCTGTTCGGCTGCTCCCTTTCTTTGCAACAGAAATCGTGACTGGAAATGCCAGTCCGGTTCTTCATCTTCGCCTGGGCGGACTCTCGTAATTCCTGCTTCTCCAAACGGAACGCCTAATCCCTTGTCTGCTTTGGATTTAGGAGTTTGGAGGGTCCCCCAGTCTCGAGGATGGCACCGGTCCCTTTTTTCATCCCCTCCTGTACGGAATCGCAGCGCCCCCATTTCGAATCACAACGGCTCCCGATTTATTATCTGCCTTCCTCTCAACGACTTGTCGCTTTTGCGTACCTAAAACCAGGGTCCTTGCCTGCTACCTTATCCTCGGAGGCCCGTATGCGCACTTACGCCCCAATCGACATCGACTACCAACAATTCCCCGTCGCCGGCCTATCGCTCGACCTGCACTGGATCCAACTCCCCACTGCGGTCTTAATAGAAAGGCGCCAAGCGGAGCGGGAAGCCCAGGAAAAGGAGCGCGCCGCCTCCCCGATCGAAGAAGAGCTCTCTGGCCCCTCATCAACGAAACCATTCACGCGACTCTCCGGCCCCATCCGGAGGTTTTCGCGAAAGTGGTGGCCGCCGTTGATCGCGCTCTCGAAGAACATCGCGGCTGGCGTAACCCCTTCCCCGCCGGCCTCGATAGCTCCAATCCTTCCAAGCGGAAAAAATAAAATTTGGCAAAACGAACCCGGCGATCTCACTCAAAACAAATGTTTCCAGCTCTCGGGTTTCTCGGGTTAGCCGATCAGCCGGTAGGACAGGCCTCTTGGCCTGTCCAGAAGCCACGAATTACCCCAACTTCGCCTTCAACAAATCATTGACCACACCCGGACTCGCCTGGCCCTTCGTGGCTTTCATAATCTGGCCGACAAAGAAGCCGATGACGGTCGTCTTTCCGGCGCGGTATTGTTCCAGCTGCCTCGGGTTCGCGGCCAGGATCTCGTCGATGATCTTTTCTATGGCTCCCGTGTCGGAGATTTGTTTTAAGCCGTCGCGGTCGATGATCACGCCAGGGGTCAGGCCCTCGGCGTACATCTTGGGGAAGATCTCTTTGGCGAGTTTGCCGGAGAGTTCTCCGGTGGCGATGCGTTGGATTAAGTCGGCTAGGTTTTGCGCGGTTACCGGACTTTCGGTGATCTCCTTGTTCTCGGCTTTGAGAGCGGCCATTAAATCACCCATCACCCAGTTGGCGGTGATCTTCGGGTCGCCGCCAGCGGCTAGGGCTTGTTCGTAGTATTGGCCGAGTTCGCGAGTGGCGGTTAAGACTTCGATGTCGTATTCCTTTAAGCCGTACTGCGTGGCGTAACGGGCGCGCTTTTGGGCGGGTAACTCGGGCATGGTGGCGCGTAACTGGTCGCGCCAGGTGTCCGAGATGCGTAAAGGGACTAAGTCGGGCTCGGGGAAATAACGGTAGTCATGGGCGGCTTCTTTGGAGCGCATGCTGAGCGTAACGCCTAAATCCGGGTTATAGAGGCGGGTCTCCTGAATGACTTTGCCGCCGGACTCGACGACGGCTACTTGCCTGCTGACCTCGAACTCAATGGCTAGCTTCAGGAAGCGGAAAGAATTCAGGTTTTTGATTTCGGCTTTGGTGCCGAATTCGGGAGCGCCCCATAGGCGCACGCTGACGTTGGCGTCGCAGCGTAAGTGGCCTTTCTCCATGTCGCAAGAGCTGACTTCTAGAAACTCCATGCATTGTTTAACGTAAGTCATATATTCACAGGCTTCGCCGGCGGAGCGCATGTCGGGCTCGGAGACGATTTCGATCAAGGGAGTGCCGGAGCGGTTGAGGTCGACGTAAGTGAAACGGTCAGAATCTTTGAAGCCGTCGTGGATGCTTTTGCCGGCGTCGTCTTCGATGTGGACTCTCGTAACGCCGATGCGCTTGGCACCTTGATCAGTTACTACGTCAACGAAGCCGTGCTCGGCGAGGGGCAGTTCGTATTGGGAGATTTGGTAGCCCTTGGGAAGGTCCGGGTAAAAGTAGTTTTTGCGCGCCATGCGGGAGATGGGGTTGATGGCGCAGTTGAGGGCGAGCGCGCCCATGATGGCCATGTCGACGGCGGGCTTGCTCATCACCGGTAACGCCCCGGGGAGGCCGAGGCAGACGGGGCAGACGTTGGTGTTGGGCGGCGCGCCGAAGCTGGTGGGGCAGCTGCAGAAGATCTTGGTACGCGTGGCGAGTTGGACGTGAACTTCAAGGCCGATCACGACTTCGTACTTAGCGAGTTGATCGGGTGTGGCGGCGAGGGTCATGAGAACTCCATTTTAGTGCACCCGGGAAGGCATATTTGAAGGATCCTTTGATTTCGGAGCGCGCGGGCCGGGAGTTCTGGTGCCGGACAGCAACCACGGTCACTACGGTGCCGTCTGGCCCTTGGCAACAATCCCTCCCTAACGGTTGGGGTTCGTTCGAGGGGCGCTTCCTCTGACATTGGGCCGGAACGCTCATGCCGCTTGTACTCTGACCGCTTGGTTTGTAACTTTCGTTTAACTAGCCAACGGAGTTGGCCGTGGGACGCAAATGGCTGTAGAATGTGCCAAACGGCTTACGCCGTGGGCTAGTGCATGGGCAAACACGAAAGTTAGAAATCAAACGATCAAAATACAGTAATTTGTTGCTTTCCGGCCTTCCGCCGGAACCGCTTACTCTTCATGAGGCACCCAGCCGGCCGCCACCAGCCGGGAACGAAGTGACCGGGTCCGCTCAACCGTCTACAACCCG
>JANLPT010000201.1:0-8182 GCA_031367405.1 Bryobacteraceae bacterium | reverse complement strand
CGGCCTGCTGGGCATGCAAAACGGCAAGAGCCTCATCGACGATGGCGAGAATCGCTATCACGCCATCTTCCCGCAAGGTGCGGCCAAGTTCGTCTCCGCCTCCTCCTTCGCCCCGGCCTTGATTGCGCTGGGCGCCAAACTCAAGATCACCGGCAAGTCCGGCAATCGCGAAGTGGCGTTGGCCGATTTCTTTGTCGCGCCCAAGAGCGACACCGAACGCGAGATCGCTTTGAAGCCTGACGAAATCGTCACCGAGATCATGATTCCATCGGCGGGCGGTGCCAAGAATGCGACTTACGAAGTGCGCCATAAGGACGCCCTCGATTGGCCGCTGGCCACCGCCTCCGTCGTCCTCAAGATGAACGGCGGGTCGGTCGCGTCCGCAAAAATCGTCATGGGCCACGTCGGCCCGGCGCCGGTCTCGGCCGACAAGGCCTCAGCTTGGCTCGCGGGTAAGAAGATCACGGCAGAAACGGCCGAGACGGCGGGCAAAGCTGCCGTCGAGTCGGCCATGCCGCTGAGTCAGAATGCCTACAAGGTCCAGCTAGCCAAGGTAGCGGTAAAGCGCGCCCTGATGATGGCGGCCGGCCTCAGCGTTTAGCAAAACATCCACAGTTGGGCGGGCCCCCAGGCCCGCCAGCGGAGAACTTATGGAACGCGCAGGAATTGCCCGCATCGACCAAGACGACGACCGCTGCTTAAACCTCTGCTGGAAAGGCATGTACATCGACTCCGAATGGGACCCCACCGTCCAGCACGGCAACGACCGCCTCTTCTGGTGTCACAAAACCCAGAACCCTCTCGGCCCCGACAACAAGGCCGTCGACGAGTACGAATGCAACGACACCCGTAAGTGCTATTCGCCGCTCGTCGTGGAGTGAGCTTAGCTAGTCTTCGGGCAGATGACGTTGAAGGTCCCGCCCGTCGTAAAGGATGCGGAGAACGTCGATGACATTCTGGCCTTCGCGGCGGCGATAGATGACGAAGTGCCGGGGATTTTTTACAACGCCAAGAGCGGTACGCACCCGGTCGCGGCTGAAACTCAAGTGATAGGACCGGATGCCTTTTTGAAGGTCGCTTTTGTCCTGCGAACCAGGGCACTCCACGTTAGCCTCGATATCACGAAGGGCCTGGATAATGAGGTCTTCATAGCGCAAGGCGGCATCCCGCCCGAATTTCGCTTGGCTCCAAATCATAATCTCCCGGAGATCGCGGCCGGCTGGTAGGGAAACAAGGACCGTGCACTGGCTGCGCTTTTTAGGCACGTTCGGCGGAAACTTCTTCGCCCACCTGATGCACGTAAGCGGCGAGATCGTCCATGGTCTCAAACTCAATGCCTTCGCCGCGGCCGATGGAATCCGTGGCTTCCTTGACGGAACCCCGCAGCCATTCGAGCTTGGCCTGGTCCTGCTGCTCCCGTTGTTCCAGAAGCCGAAGCCCTTCGCGCACCACCTCGCTGGCGTTGCCGAAGCGGCCCGAGGTGATTCCGATGTCGATAAAGCGGTCGAAATGTTCTGTCAGGTTTACGTTACGGGTTGGCATGATGAGATATTTCCATATTAGCAGGGCTGGCAATTATTGCCAATATGAAAACCTCAGAGCCAAACGCTTGGCGACATCGACATGCCCCCGTATGACGCTAAACTACGAGGCAAAAGCGTCGCGCAAAATTCGGTAAGCCTTGGGAACCGCCGTCGCCCCGTCTTCCTTGCCTTCCATCTCCAGCGACACCCAGCCGTGATAACCGGCCGAGCGCAAGATACCGGCAATGCGCTTGTAATCTAGGTCGAGCGTGTAATATTCACCGCCGCCCTGATAAGTCTTGGCCTGCACCATGATGGCATGCGGCGCTAACTTAGCAATGCCGTCATAGGGCGACACAGCTTGCGGGAAATTTCCTGTATCCACATTCAGCCCCAGCCATGGACTATTCACCGCCCGGAAAATCCGCAGTAAGTCATCCGGCTGCGTAGTAAGTCCCCAGTGATTCTCCAAAGCCATCAGGATTCCCTCCTTCTCGGCCGTCGCCAGGCAAGCGTTAATCCCATCCACGCACCATTTGATCGCGTCGTCATTGACGAAGCCCGCCACCGGCGGCTCCAGTCCGCCGGCCTTCATCAGGTCGTTGAAATTCGGAATCGTCTTCCAGCGGCCCGAGTTCAGGCGCATGCACGGGATGCCCAGTTGCGCGCAAAGCCGGATGCAGTGTTCCGTATGGCGGATCGCTTCTTGACGCAAGTCGATGAAGGGCGAGACGAAGTCCTGATGAATGGAGAACAGCGGCAGCGCCACGCCCGCGCGAAAGGCGTGCGTCTTGAGCTTCTTCAAATAGGCCGGCGTTTCGGACTCCATGCCGCGGTGCAGGATCTCAACTCCTTCAAAGCCGATCCGGGCGGCGTCATCGATCACTTGCTCCACTGGCACGCGTTTCGACTTGAAGTGCCAATACGAATAAGTCGAGACGGCCAAGCGGATCGGGCGAGGCTGGGCCACGAGGGGAGCGGCGGCTAGGGCGAGCAGAGTTCTTCGGCGCATGTACCATTCTAGGCTAGGTTTTGTCATACTGGCGGCATGCGTTTTCTCCTGATTCCGTTTTGCCTCGTCGCCGCTTGGGCCCAAGTCGCCGTCGTCGCCCAAAAAGACCGCGTCGATGTCACCATCGACGGCAAGCCTTACACCACTCTTTACTTCGGCGCTGACAACAACAAGCCCTATCTTCATCCGCTCCGCGCGGGCTCCGGTAAGATCGTCACCCGTGGCTTTCCCATGGAAAATATCGCCGGCGAATCGAAGGATCACCCGCACCATCGCGGACTCTGGTTCTCGCACGGCGACGTCAATGGCTGGGACTTCTGGGCCAACGAAAAAACGCAGAAAGGCGTCGGCAAAGGCAGCGGCATCATTGTGCTCGACAAACTGGTGTCGGCCAAAGGTGGCAAGAAGACGGGCGAGATCAAGGCGAATTTTACCTGGAAGGACGGCACGGGCAAAGCGCTATTGGCTGAACAAAAGACGATTCGGATTGAGCCCATGGGCCCGTCGCGAATCGTCGATCTCGATATTCTGATGACCGCGCTAGAGCCCGTCAAGTTCGGCGACACCAAGGAAGGTACCTTCGCGATCCGTCTCGCGAAAGAATTCGAAGAGAGCCAAACCGGCAACATGCGCGCGGCCTCGGGAGCCAGCAAAGAGAAAGCGGTTTGGGGCACCGCGTCGCCGTGGGTCGACTATACCAGCACTATCGAAGGCGAGCCGCTCGGCATTGCCATCTTCGATCATCCTAAAAATCCACGCCATCCCACTTACTGGCACTCGCGGGGCTACGGCCTGTTCGCTGCCAATCCTTTCGGCCTGCATGACTTCCTCCGCGACAAGACTAAGGACGGCAGCCTGGAATTGAAAGCCGGTGAGAAACTGCACTTCCGCTATCGCGTCCTGATCCACCCCGGCCTGACCGAAACCGCCGGCCTGGCGAAGTTATACGAGGCCTGGTCCGCCCAGGCCAAGTAAGTGCCTGTCGCATTGGTTACCGGTGCCAGTAAAGGAATCGGCAAGGGAATCGCTCTCGAATTGGCCCGTCAGAAATTCGACGTCTGGATTAACTACCATTCTGATCGGCCCGGCGCGGAAGAGACGGCGCGCGACGTGGCCACCTTCGGGCAGCAAGCGTTCATCGTGCAAGCCGACGTCGGCCACGCGGCAGCCGTCGCCGCCATGTTCCAGCAAATCGAAACTTTAGATCTGCTGGTGAACAACGCCGGTCAACAAACCTGGAAGCCACTCCTCGAGCTGACGGAGGCCGAATGGGATCGCGTCATCGACACTAACTTAAAAGGCTGCTTCCTTTGCACTCAGCACGCCGCGCGCCTGATGCTACAAAAAGGCGGTGCCATCATTAACATTGGCTCCGGCTGCAATAAACTTGCTTTTCCTAACCTTGCCAGTTACACGGCCAGCAAAGGCGGTATCGAAACATTTACGAAAGTAGCGGCGGCGGAGTTAGGACGTTATCAGATCCGCGTCAACTGCGTTGCGCCCGGAGCTATTGAAATCGAACGGACCAAACTCGAAAGCGGCGACTATGCGGGCACCTGGGCCGGCGTCACCCCCATGGGCCGCGTCGGCACGCCCGCCGACGTCGCCCACGTCGTCGCCTTTCTGGCCTCGCCCGCCGCCGAATTCGTGTCCGGCCAAACGATCTTTGTCGATGGCGGACTCTTCACCAAACCACATTGGCCCTACCAGGAATAATGTTCGAACTTACTGCGCTCGCCCACAAGCGCCTTGACCAATTCGTATCCGATGAGTTACCGCGTTACTCCCGTTCGCGCATCCAGGATTGGATTAAACAAGGGCTCGTGTTAGTCGACGGCGTCACCCGCAAAGCTAGTTACACCTTACGCGGCGGCGAGCAGATCGTCGTCCATCCGGGTCATCTGCCGCCCTTGAACGCGAGCCCTGAAGATATTCCCCTTGACGTGCTCTATGAGGACGCGGGTATGGTGGCGATCAACAAACAGGCCGGCATGACGGTGCATAAAGGTGCCGGCGTCCATTCCGGCACCTTGGTGAACGCCTTGCTCCATCGCTACCGGACCTTGAGCACGGTGAGCGGCGATGAGCGTCCGGGCATCGTACACCGGCTCGATCGTTACACTTCGGGCGTGCTGCTGGTGGCGCGCCATGACGAGGTCCACCGGAAGTTGCAGCTGCAGTTTGGCGACCGCTCGATCGAGAAACACTACATTGCCCTGGTCCACGGCACGATGGACGCCGACTCGGGAATCATCAACAAACCGATCCGCCGCAGCATGATCGTGCGTTTCAAGATGCAAGCGACCGAAAGCGAGGGCCGCACCGCGCTCACCGAATGGCGCGTCCGGCAACGCTACGAGGGCTTCACGCTGCTGGACGTCCGCATCGGCACTGGCAGAACTCATCAGATCCGCGTCCACCTCGCGAGCATCCGGCACCCTGTAGCGGGAGACAAAGTCTACGGCGCGCCGCTACACCACTCCGGCCGATTCTTTCTGCACGCCGCCCGAATCACCTTTACGAACCCCACCACGGAAGGACGGCAAACCATCGAAGCTCCGCTGCCGCCGGAATTGACGGCTTGGCTCAGCGAACTTACGTAATACCGCCCCCAATTTCGTCCCCCCTACGGAGCTCGACCGCGTCTCCAGCATTTTGGTCGATGTGATATCCTGATAGTTCTGCGTGAATTGCTTCGCCTAACTCGCAGGCCGTATAAACCCCATGGACAAGACCCTTCGCAAAGAACTCAAAACTGACGAGTTTGCCGTCGCGACCGAGCACGCTATCGGTTACGCCTCCACTCACCGACAACAGGTAATTCGCTATGGCGGCTTGGCGCTGGCCATGCTGCTGGTGGCCGGGGCCGCTTACTGGTTTATCCAGAGCCGCGCCGAAGAGCGCCGGGCCGCTCTGCGTGACGTGTACGCGGCGCGCGAAGGCACCATTGGCGCGGAGCCGCAAAACGGCGCCCTCAAGGCCTTTTCCAGCCAGGCGCTGAAGGACGAAGCTGCCACGAAGGCCATCAACAATGTCATCGCTCGCTTTCCCGGCACCGAAGAAGCCTCCATTGCGATGTTCCAGAAGGCCACCATGCTGGCCGACAAGGGTAACCTGGCGGAGTCCCGCAAGGTCTACGAGCAACTCGCCGCGACGGGTGGCGATTTGGGTTCGCTCGCCAAGTTTTCCATCGCCCAGGCGAACGTTGCCGAGGGCAAAGTAGCGGAGGGCGAAAAGATCCTCCGCGATTTGATCGCCGCGCCCACCGCCATGGTTTCGAAAGAGCAGGCGACGATGGCTTTGGCCCGCGCCATTATGAGCACCCGCCCGGACGAAGCCCGCAAACTGATTGAGCCGTTGCGCGTGCATCCTCGCAACCAGGTGAGCCGCAACGCCATCGCCCTGCTGGGCGAAATCCCGGCAAAGAAGTAGTCTCGCAACGTGCCAGGCTTGGCCGAATCGGAACGATTCGCGAGGCTGCGCCTGCCGGTCTCCGCCAGCCGCGGCCGCCGCTACCCTGAGCTGGCTCACCCTTACCGCAATGACTTTCAGCGCGACCGCGATCGCATTGTCCATTCCCGCGCCTTCCGCCGTCTCGAAAATAAGACCCAAGTCTTCCCGCCTGCTGTCTCCGATCACTTCCGCAACCGGCTCACCCACACCCTTGAGGTATCGCAAATCGCCCGCACCTTGGCCGCGAGCCTCGGCCTCGATGAGGACTTCACCGAAGCCCTCGCCCTGGCCCACGATATCGGCCATCCCCCCTTCGGCCACTCTGGCGAAGAAGAGCTCAACCGCCGCATGGCCCCGTTCGGTGACCGCTTCGATCACAACGTCCACGCCCTCCGCATCGTGGAACGCTTCGAGTCGCATTATGCTGCTTTCCCAGGCCTGAATCTCACTTTTGAGGTTCGCGAGGGCATGGCCAAACACTCGCGCGACTTTGCCCGGGGCGAGTTCCCCGAGCTCGACGAATACTTGCCCGGCTTGCGCCCCCCCCTCGAAGCTCAACTCATCGACATGGCCGACGAAATCGCTTACAACACCGCCGACCTCGATGATGCTTCGCACGCTGGCCTCTTCGCGCTGTACGAGCTGTGGGATGCCTGCCCCGCCGCTTACAGCCTTTATGAGCCGATTGATTCCATGTATCCCGGCGCACCGGAACGCGTCCGTTGGCTCGAATTCGTGCGCCGCTTGGTCGATACACTGGTCACCGGCCTCATCCATGGCACTCAGGACAATCTGCTCGCCACCCAGCTCCTGAGTGTCGAGGATGTGCGCCAACATCCCGTCCGGCTGGTGGGCTTTACGGCCCCCACCGCCGCGTTGAACCAAGCCCTGAAGCACTTCTTGCATGCCCGTGTTTACTCGTCGCCTTTGCTGGAAGCGGAGCGCACCGAGTCGTCCGCGCAAGTCGGCTGGATGTTCGAGCATCTGCTGCGGCATCCCGAAGCCCTTCCGGAAGATTACCGGCTCGACTATGCCGGTGAGCCCGCGCACCGCTTGGTGGGCGACTATATCGCCGGGATGACCGATGGCTTCTTCCACCGGGCCTATCGCGCCTACCGGCAGTTGACAGCTCATCCGCCCGCGTGACAAACTCCGGCAAGCATGCGCGCTCTCATCTTCATTTGTCTTTCGTTTCCTTTCGTGGCTCCTTTGCTCGCCCAAGGCCCCAAGCTGCGGGTCGGCATTCTCGGCCTCACCCATGGTCACGCCGCCGGATTCCTGCGAAATTCGCTCACCCGCACTGACCTCGACATCGTCGGCATCTCCGAACCCAATGCCGAAGTGGCGGAGCGTTACGCCACCCTCCATCAGTTCGACCGCTCCCGGCTCTATCGCTCGCACGCCGAAATGCTCGATAAGGCCAAACCCGAAGTGGTGATGGTGTTCACTTCGACGGTGGAGCATTTGCAGGCCGTCCAACTCTGTGCCCAGCGTAAGCTGCACGTGATGATGGAAAAGCCTCTGGCGGTCAGCGTGGAGCACGGCCGGGCCATGGAAGCGGCAGCCAAGGCGGCTGGCATTCACGTGATGGTGAATTACGAAACGACCTGGTATCCCGTCAATGCGCCCATCTGGACGCTGGTGCATAACGATGGGCAACTGGGGCCGGTCAGGCGGATAGTCACTCACTATGGCCATCAAGGTCCGAAGGAGATCGGCACGCCGCCCGAATTTTTCGGCTGGTTATCCGATCCAGCCAAGAATGGTGCGGGGGCTTTGTATGACTTTGGCTGTTACGGGGCGAATTTCGCCACGTGGCTCTTTGACAACGCGCGCCCCTTGAGCGTTTCGGCCACGACGAAGACCAACAAGCCCGCCATCTATCCGCATGTGGACGACGAAGCCACGGTGGTGCTGCAGTATCCCTCAGCGCAGGTGGTCATCCAGCCTTCCTGGAATTGGCCCTTCAGCCGCAAGGATATGGAGATCTACGGTGAAACCGGCTACTTGATTACGTCCAATCCCCGCGACTATCGGCTGCGGCTCAAGGCCAGTAAGCAGGACGAGACTCTCACCGCCCCGCCTTTACCGCATGCTGACGGCGACGTTGTGCAATACCTGACGAGCGTGGTCCGCGACAACCGTTCCATTCTCGATTTCCTCTATGCCGATTACACGTCGTGAAGTGACGAAA
>JANLPT010000193.1:0-1897 GCA_031367405.1 Bryobacteraceae bacterium | reverse complement strand
CTCCCGTGTTATACCTCCACGCACGCCCGGCAAAACGATTTTGGGTCTAAGGGGTGCAGCTTAGCCATAAGTCAGCGTGGGCTGCCGGACTCCGGATCCAGGCCGGGCGGGTGACCTGGGTGGAAGCCCGTCAGGAATTTTGAAGGGAATACTCTACAGGGGGACGAAAGAATGGTGGGGAACGGAATGACGCGGGGAATGGTGCAGAGCGCGGAGATGTTTGAACCGCATTACACCATCGGTTTTTATGCCGAGCTTTGGGGACTTTCGGAGGATACGGTTCGCCGGTGGTTCCAGGATGAGCCGGGCGTGCTGAGAGTGGGGGAAGTGAAGCGTGGAAAGCGCGCGAGAATCGAACTCCGCATCCCTTGGTCAGTCGCGGTTCGGATTTATCGAGAGCGAACGAAGTCGAAGTAGTTTAGAATTGCGGGAGAAACGAATGCTGACGCTGTGGCGGCGACACAAGAAAGATTGCAGGCATGCGGCCAAGGGGCGCCGGCTGGATTCCTGTTCACAATGCCCAATCTGGACAGATGGCATTTTCAACGGGGTTCGAGTCCGGCAAACGCTCGACACGGCCGACAAGGCGCGTGCTTCGCGCCGGCTCGCTAAGCTTGAGGACGACCTCGAGAACGGTCGCCCGCGGAAATCCATCTTAGAGGCTACGGCGAAGTTTCTGGAGAGCGTCGACGCCAAGCTCGCTACCCGCAAGAAGTACTCGCGGATCGCGAACCATATAGACGAGTTCGCCGGACGCCATGGTCTAAAATTCCTGGAAGAATTCAAACTGGAGCACCTCGATACCTATCGGGCCGAACGGCTCTCACGTGTTGGTGCACTTACGTGGAGCAAAGAGCTTCAGACCTTGAGGCAGATGTGGGAGTTCTGGATTGGGCGGGAATGGTGCGTCTCGAATCCAGCAAAGAAAATGAAGTCTCCGAAGCTCGGAAAAATCAATCGTCCGGCTTACGAGTGGCCGGAGATTGAGGCGATATTCGCGGCCGCCGACACCTTCGGCCGTAGCGAATACGAACGGGCTCGCGCATGGACGTTTCTGCGGATTCAGTATGAGTACGCTCTCCGGCTTTCCGATGTGGCGTTCCTGCGGCGGGACGAAATCCGCGACGGCTGGATTATCAAGCGCGCGCAAAAGAACGGCGAACCGATCCAGTTTCCGCTGATTCCCGAGATCGCGGCCGCGCTCGAATCCCTTCCGCATCCCAAGGGCGCCGCGGCCGACGGCGGCGAGTATTTCTTCTGGAACGGGATCAGCGAGCCCGATTCCCACGTGAAGGTGATGAGCCGCACGTTAAAAGCAGTTTTTCGCAAGAGTGGCGTCGAGGGTGCGATTTCGCACCGGTTCCGCCACACGCTTGCAACCAACATCCTGGAAGACGGCGGAAGTATCCCACAGGCGGCAACCTGTTTGGGGGACTCTCCCGCCGTCACTGCTAAGAGTTACGTCAAAGACTCTCGAGCCCATCGTGAAGCAACTGGCGCCATTTGGCAACGGGTGCGCGGTGGGAAAAATGGCACGCGCTTGGCACGCGGGTCAAACCCGGCTGTAAGTGCCTTAGATTCGTTAGTTGAGGGTGGTGGCGAAGGTGGGGGTCGAACCCACACGCACGTTAAGTACGGCAGATTTTGAGTCTGCTGCGTCTGCCAGTTCCGCCACTTCGCCACACTCGACTGACATTTAGAAGTGTATCACTAAAGCTTCCAGGGCTTTTGGTACCGGCGGGCGACCATCTTGTTGGCCTTGGCGTCGCCCACAATCTGTTCGCGCTCGTCATCCCAGACGATGCGGCTTCCCGTGCGGTAGGCGATGTTTCCCAGCAGCCCGGCTTTGGTTAACCGATGGCCGTACTCGACATCGCAGGTGGTCAACTTGCGGGAC
>JANLPT010000165.1:0-7891 GCA_031367405.1 Bryobacteraceae bacterium | reverse complement strand
TCTGGTGCGGTGACCGTGAGGCACGCCGTGGGCGGGCATAGTTTGAGGATGACACGGCGGTGCGAGGTCGGTGAGGTTGGCCAGGAGAGGGGATGGGGGAAAGTCGTTTGATGAGTGTGACATGCGGGGAGTCGCCGTGGCCAAAATCGGTTGTGAACGGGGCTCACTGGGATGGAGGTCCGGGAGGCGGGAAAAGTACGGGAGCTGGAGGCTCGGGCATTTTCAATCCCGCTAATTGATTGATTCGATGTGGTTTGGCGGAAACCCCAGGGATGCCCGGGGATGCCCCCGATGGCCCCGAAGCAGTTGATCTGGCAAGTATTTCTTCGGTTCGATGCCGGCTCGAACAGAGGTTAGGCGGCGTCGGGCTGTGCTCGATCGTGCGCTTGATCGGGCCCGGCCAGCCTGGATGGATTTAAGCCTTTGAACAGAAGCCAAAGGCCCAATGCCATTTCGAAGATAAGCATGGGCAAGTCGAACCAGTACGCGTCAACCGTCGCGTCGAAGTGGGGGAAAACGATGAAAGCGAAAGCACAGATCACGCACCATGCAGACGAGATCACGCCGAAGGCAGCCAATGCTCTCGGGATATACCTTGACTTGAACCACAGGTAGCTGCAAACCGTGGAGGCCAGTCCCCAGAACGGCAGGCCAACGTAGTACGCGTCGAAGCTCGCGGCGAGGTGCAGCCTCGCCAGGGTCTGCAATTGATCTGCCTCGAAAACCGGCAGGTAAGCAGCGTTACCCAGGAGCCGCAGAGCGCCTAGCGCGTTAAGCGCGGTAACACCCCACATCAATGCAAATACCAGCCTGCAGAATACCGCAACCAGGGCAAGGTTCCGATCCACTGGCTTGAGGATCACGTAGAGTGCCGCGAGCAGTACCACGACATTCACAACGTAGATCAGATTGGAGGCGATGTTGATACGAAACAGTGTTTCGTGCGCCATGATGTTCCGGGCGGTATCCACAGCGTTGCCCGGGACGATGAGGCGAAAGTTGATGCCATAGTTCCCAAGGACCACAATCGCCATTGCGAACAGGAAAGTGAATCCCGCGACTCTCGCGGCTTTGCATTGTGACTCGGCGAAGGCACTGATCGAATTCATGTATTCACTCCCGTGAGCGTATGGCCTGAGGATACGGAGAGGACTAAGCCGGACTTTCCATTTTGCTCTCCCAGGTCAGGACCAGCATACATCAGAACCACCTTCCACACTTTTCGGATTCCCGTCAATCATGACGCTTTTTCGGTTTGGGTACATCTGCTCCCGTATTACTAAAGGGAGAGGCTGCGCTCTAGAACAGAATATCATAAAAATGTTGTTAAGTGAAGAGTATTGTTTGCCTAGTCCGGCTTTCGGAGCTCCATGCGAATGCCGAGGTATTCACGTTGGACTCGGACTTCCGAATCTACCGCCGCCACGGTAACAAAGTGATCCCCGTTTTGATTCCCGATTGAGTTTCACCCCGCCCCGGCTTTAACTTAGGAATTCGGGCCGGGAACCACGGGCGGCGGCATTCGGCTTAAGCGATAAAGCGATGCGCAAGGCAGACTCGCGAATCAAACGAGCAATCTGGTTCGTACCGCAGTTTCCAACTTGCAGAAAGACAACTTTGGGGGGCGCACCGATGACCATAGCGCGATCGTAACAATCGGCGTCCTTTGAGACGATGGCAAAAGTTTGATGGCGCGCGTACTCCAAATGAGGAGGTCCGCAGACTTGGTCAATTCCGCTTCGCGAACATGTTGGGAACCGGGGAACAGATCAGCCAACAGGAGGTTGTCGCGGTGCCGATCATCCTGCGTTCGGGAGCGAACAAGGTTCGCCTCGTCGCCAGCGCTACCTTCTTGATACGCTGCTTTTCCTAGTATCTAATGGTAAAATCAGTAAAGTATTGTTGTCCCTGGATCGGTGTATGAGGGTAAATGACGCCGATACCCCGAGCATGTCCGGCGGACTTTGAATCGGGGCTGAGGAAGGGCATTCAGCGACACTCGATCGCTTATGATTGAGGAGTCGACCTTCAGGCCGTACCTGTTTAAGAACTCACATGGAATCACGCTACGTTGTCTCGCTCAAAAAGTCGGAAGAGGGTTATTGCGTTTGGGTCCCTGGGCTTCCAGGGTGCGCTTCTCAGGGTGATACCGAGGAAGAAGCGTTGGATAACATCCGCGATGCCATCGCTGAATATCTTGCCGCCGTCGAAGAACTCAGCGCGGATAGCGAGCAACGCGAAGTGGTCCTTCAGCGCTAACCGTGCCGATTGGTGGTGTGCCACATCAACGAGCCGTTCGGGCGCTGGAAAAGGCAGGATTCAGAGTCCTTCGCCAAGGGAAACACATTGTCATGACGGACGGCATATCTATCCTGACGATTCCTCGTCATGATCCGGTTAACGGAAACACGATGGCGGTAATCGTACGGAGCGCTGGACTCACCGCTGAGCAATTTCGTAAGCTGCTCTGAGCTTTGGCGCCCCGTCTCCCCACCCGGATGGTGAATTCCGGCGGACTTATCGTTGCCGCGCTGGGTGATATGCAGCCAGTATCCGGGCGGGGCGAAGCGGTTTTTCGAGCCAATGGTAGAAGCCTCCGTTGAATAGTGGGTTCAGGCGGCGAAAGTTCTCATTTATTCTTGCAGAAAAATATGGCCGGAGGGGGCTCGGGTACTTTGGATTACCTGTAATTGTATGATGGTAAATGGGTTAGCGGAAACCCCAGGGATGCCCCCGATGGCCCCCCGACTCCATCGCCGCATGACTGGCTGATCCAGTTTTTGAGATCAACAGGGACCACTTGGCCGATGCCGGGTGGTCCTTGTCAGTTCGTCAGTCGAGCAAATTCACCTTGTGAAAAACAGGCCGCATGAGACTATCGGCCAGCGCCATGATTGCGTGACCCTGTTCGGGCGTCACCGAGAGATTGATCAGCACGGACATGATGCTTCCATAAATGAACAGCATCCAGTCCTTGCGTCCGATCCGATTGGACGCTTCTTCCATGTGCTTGAACTGGTTGTCAATGATTGCGGCCTGCTGGACATCCCAATGGCGCATGTTCACCAGTTGCTTCTTGATGTCGTCGAGGGCTTCAATGATCTGCTTGCGCTCAGGCTGAGTGAAGGGCGTATCGCTGTCGGTTCCATCATCAACTAGCGATGCGGCGAATTCCTTCTGTTGCTGGAATTCGTTCCAGAGGTCCGGAGCATCTACCTCCTTGCGCAGTTCCGCTAACCAATCGTTAATATCGTCTTCCGTTCTCCACCATTCACCGTGAGTAACTTTGTGTGTTGTATGGTTATTGTCGGTTCCGGGTGAGTAGATCGACTGCTTGGGCATGAATTGGAAGAAGTAGCCGCTTTCTTGATGGACAAGGCGTGGCACGTGTAACAGGGATTCATATTGGCCACGATCTTCGGTAGCCGTGTCCCAAACAAACGAAGCATGAGGGAGGGATGCACGTGATATTTGTTCAAAGATTGCGTTCTTTTGGGATGTTCGTAGTGCGAATGTCTCTACCACTGTTCTCTCCGAAAAGGGCAGTATATCAGGGGCCGAACGGGGGCGTCCACCGGTTGCCCCCGTTCGAAGTGTAAGTTGTTTAAGGAGATCGATTTACGTGGATTTTAAAATACGTGAGCCTCGACCTCGGGTAGTTTTTATCGGTCGGGGGATACCCGGCGATGGCCCCGTCCTCCCGGGTGAACTTTACAGGAAATCGGCAAGTTGGGGCGGTTTGATGCCGCAATCAGACAGGATCTTACGCAACAATCCCAAGCCCAAAGTCCGTGTGCGAAGCGGGATGACGGTAGCGCGGCCGTCTGGATGGCGAAGAAAGTAGTGGCTTCCGCGCGTACGTTCCGCCACAAAGCCGTTACGTTCCAATGCCTTCACGAGTTCCTTCCCGGTAGGGCGCGGCAGCGTACTCATGCCGCGATGGTAACGCGCTGAATTCCGATGAACTCCAGGCTGCTAGGCTCCTGGCCCTCCACCTCAAGGCAAAGCTCGATGGCTTCACGGATCTCCACCATCAAGTCGTCCAGCGATGTGGCGTCGGTGTGGCATCCAGGCAATTGGGGCACAGACGCAACGTACAACCCTTCTTCGTCTCGCTCAATTACGACGTCAAACTGGCGTTTCATGTTTCAAGTCTACCGCTTCGAAATGGCCGCGTGAAATTCAGACCCGCTTTGGGCCAATGGGGGGCAATCCCCAGGCATCCCCTGGGTTTCCAGTAACATTATATAATCAATGGATTAGCGACAAATAGAAGTACCCGAGCCTCCATCGCCCGTACTTTCCTGCCACCCGGACCTCCCCGCATCTCACACTCCTCAAACGGCTTCCACCTGGCACCGCCGCGTCATCTTCAGAGGGGCTATGGGGACTATCGCATCAGCGCGGAATGGCGACTAGGTCCACGCCAATGGTGGCGTCGTTGGAGGGGAGTCCTTCAAATACCAGGAGAGTGCTGGCCGGAGGGGTCTTGGCGTTGTAGTAACTGCCGCGGACGGCGCGGAATTGCTCGGTGGCCGGGCCGGTAAGCGAGTAGATGTAAGCGGCAGCGACTTGGTCGAAGCCGGCATGGGCGGAGTCCAGCATCTTCTTTAGCCGATCCATCATGAGGCGCATCGCGTCCTGATCGAGCCCGAAGGATTGCTGGGTCGTGGTGAAAACGATCTTCGGGGCGTTCACTTTAACGACGTGGGTGTAGGCCGGCGACTTGGCGAGGCCTTCCGGATTGAAGAACTCAACGGGCGTCGCGGGGGGCGTGGCGAGACGGCCCACGCCTTCGCATTCGGTGAGGCTGGGTCCGGTGACGCGCTGCAATTGCACCAGGGTTTGGACGGCCTTGGGGAACGCGCCCGTCATGCGGGACTGTAAGTCCGGCACGGCTTCGAGATGGCTGACGTAGCAAGTGACACGCTGCATCTCAGCGGAGGCCCGTTGGGCGGCTGTTTGCAGATTGCTGAGTGACTCGCCGAAGACCTCCAACATGGGCCGCGGCTGGTCGACCGTCGCCCGCACCAGTTGCCCGGAAAAGAAGGCCAGTCCAGCCGGATTGACGGCTTTCTTATCGAGGTATACGGCTTCCAACTGCACCTGCGCGCCTTCCAGCGGCAGCGCGCCGACGAAGACGGTGCTCACGGCGGGCAAGGGCTGGTGAGCCTCAGTCAGCATTTCGCTGACGATGGTGGGGATGCGGCGCAAGTCACCCGTGCCTGCCACGAAGGCGCGTACTTTGATGAGCGCCCCCCCGTGAGCGGCGGCGCGGATGGCTTTGATGGCATCGCGGGTTTGCTGAGAAAGCAGGCCTTTGGCGGAGAGAGGAGAAACGGTAAAGCTGAGCCGCGCGGTTTCGGCGGCGATAGCGCTGGGAGGTTCAGGAAGCACTTCCAGAGTTTGGGTGATCTCGGGAACTTCCTTTTTACCCTTCTTTTTGGGCTGCGCGGCCAGATGGCTCGCGAACCAGGGAATTATCAGCAGACAAACGATTTTGCGCATCACCTGCTGAGATTCTATCAGAGCAGAGGTCCCGGAACGATTGGACTATGGTGGATCATCCAATTTGACAGAAGTTCAGCCAATGTGGTGGAATTCAAGAGAACTGGCATGATCCAATTACCGCCACTTGAAGCTAACTCCAGCGTTCCGCTATACCGGCAACTCTATGCCGGCATTCGGGATGCCATTCAAACGGGTTTGCTTCGGCAGGGTGACCAGGTTCCGCCCACCCGGGAATTGGCTCAGTTGGCCGGGGTGAACCGGGCCACGGTGGCGGCGGCATACGAATTACTGGAAAGCGAAGGGTTGATTCGCGGACACGTTGGCCGGGGCAGCTTCGTCCAGGCCACCCGCGACCAAACGCGGACTCGCGAAGCCGACCTCATCAGTTTCGCCACTTCGCGTCCGGCGGAACAGCTCTTCCCCATGCAAAGCTTCCGGGCCACAGTGAATGAAGTATTGGCCGATGCGCGGCTTTCGAACATTCTGCAACTCGGCGCGCCAGCCGGATACGCGCCGCTGCGGCGTTGGCTGCGCGAAGCGTCGGGCTTGGCGACGGCGGGCGATGAGGTGATCGTGACCAGCGGCTGCCAGCAGGCGCTCGACTTGATTCAGCGCTCGATGCTCTCGCCCGGCGATACGGTGCTCGTCGAGGATCCGGTTTATCCGGGGCTCAAGAACGTCTTTGAACGGGGCCGTCTGCGGTTGGTGCCGATGCCGGTGGGTGCGAATCATATCGACCCCGCACAAGTGGAACGAGCGATCGTCACTGAGCGTCCCCGGCTGATCGTCGTCACGCCGGACTTCCAGAATCCGACGGGCGCGTCGATGCCGGTGGAGACCCGCCGGCGTGTGGCTCTGGCCGCCGGACAAGCCCATACGCCGATCGTCGAAATCGATCTCTATCGCGATCTGCGCTACGAAGGCGACGTGTTGCCGACGCTGAAGGAATTGGCGCCGGATACCGACGTCCTGTTGCTGCGCAGTTTTTCGAAGATTGCTTTTCCGGGTTTGCGGATTGGCTGGGTGTTGGGGCCGCAGCCGCTGATCGCGCGTCTGATTGAGGCCAAGCAGTGGGCCGATCTGCACTCTGACCAGTTGTCGCAAGCCATCCTCTTGCGATTTGCCGAATCTGGACGCTTGGATCAGCATCTGGGACACATGATCGCCGCAGGCCGCGAATGCCTGGCCGCAGCGATGGAAGGCTGCGAGCGAGAGTTGCCCACTGGTACTCGCTACACGCGTCCTCAAGGCGGCATGAGCTTGTGGGTCACCCTGCCCGAACCGCTGGATGCGACGGAGTTACTGCCGGTGGCCGAGCGCGAAGGCTTGACTTACTTGCCGGGCCGCCATTTTCAGATTGAGGCGCGGGCGACCGGGCAGTTGCGGCTAAGCTTTGCAGGATTGCCGCCGGCCTCGATCCGGGCGGGTTTGGCCGCACTGGGTCGCGCGGTGCGGAGTGAGTTAGGGCGCATCAGATCGACGGGGTCGCCGACGCCCGCGACCGCGATGGTTTAACGAATAAAGGAGCATGAGCATGATTTTGAATGAGTCGTTTCGATTGAAGTCCGGGCTGGCGGAGATGCTGAAGGGCGGCGTGATCATGGACGTCACGAATGCCGAACAAGCGTCGATCGCCGAGAAGGCGGGCGCGACGGCCGTGATGGCTCTGATTAAGGTGCCGTCCGACATTCGCAAAGAAGGCGGCGTGGCCCGCATGTCGCCGATTTATAAGATCCGCGAGATCATGGCCACGGTGTCGATTCCGGTGATGGCGAAGTGCCGCATTGGGCACTTGGCCGAAGCGCGGGTGCTGGAAGCCTTGGGCGTCGACTACATCGACGAAAGCGAAGTGCTCACCCCGGCCGACGATGAGAACCACGTCGATAAACACGATTTCCGCATGCCCTTCGTGTGCGGCGCGCGCAACCTGGGCGAAGCCTTGCGCCGCATCGGGGAAGGCGCGGCCCTGATTCGCACCAAGGGCGAGGCCGGATCCGGCAATATTGTCGAAGCCGTACGCCACATGCGCTGCATCCAGCGCGAAATGAAGCAGCTCACGGTGCTCTCGTCGGATAGACTGATGGCCGAAGCCGAGCGGCATCGGGTGCCGATCGAGTTAATCGAATGGGTGGCGGCCAATGGCAAGCTCCCCGTGCCGAACTTTTCGGCGGGTGGCATCGCGACGGCGGCCGATGCCGCGCTGGTCATGATGCTGGGTGCCGAAGCGGTGTTCGTTGGTTCGGGCATCTTCAAGTCGTCCGATCCGGAGCGTTTCGCCAAGGCCGTCGTGAAGGCGACCACTTACTGGAAGGATCCAGTGAAGGTGCTCGAAGCCAGTGAAGAGCTGCCGGACGGCATGCCGGGCTTGGACATCCGCCAG
>JANLPT010000152.1:0-16153 GCA_031367405.1 Bryobacteraceae bacterium | reverse complement strand
TGTTGCCACGGTGTAATCGGAGGTCTCGCCGGTAATCAGCCCGGCGCGGTAGCGGAAGCCTTCCAGATCATAAATGCCGGCATGGTCGGCTTGCCACATTTCGATGCGCGCACCGGGCACCTTGTCGCCGCGCGTATTGGTGACCTTGCCGGTGACTTGCAGCGGAAAACCGGGCGCGCCCGCTGGGTGCAGTACACGCGAGTCCGGCGCACCCTTCTTAAAGAACGGGCCCAGTACATCGCGGCGTCGGCTTCGCGGCCTTCGCTTCACCATCCTCCCAGGCCGATAACAGTTGAGCCTGGGACAGCGGAATCGCTGCCAGCAGCATTCCCCGGCCAATGCAGCTCTCGGCAATTTCCCGGCGAGTGAGTCGTTGATTTTTCAAAAAAAAGCCTCCGAGCCAGAGTCTACCCGAGGTCCAGGTTGAATGCAAGCTGTAGTAACAACGCCGGACGCCTTTGTGGCATTCGCTAGAGGGAGGCGGTCATACGGCAGGGCAACCTCACGCGCCAGCAACAACACTGTGACTTCGCCGACGAAAAAAGCGCGGCCCCGGATGGGACCGCGCTTTTTGTAGTTCCCGATGGAACGCTATCGCTTGACTGGAATGATGGCCCCAGCTTGTGTGGCTTGGCCTCCGATACGCAACACCACCGGGATGTTTCCGTCCGCCGTCGCGGCCGGAATGCGGATGTTGATCTGGTACAAACCCGAGATGGATCCCGGGGAGACACCAGCGTAAAGGACGTCGGCGGCAGCCAGCGTAGTGCCCGCAACGGTGACCGTCACCGCATCACGAGTAGGGGCGATGGCACCGGGGATTTCGCCGGCCTGATACACCGGATTGGTCGGACCCAAGCCAGTCGCAAACAGCAGGACCACGTCGCCCGGCTTTACCGCCCGGGCCCCTGGCACCACCGTAGGGTCCGCCGCAATTGAGAAGTCAGGATGGCGAGCGGCGATCGACGATCCGTTGAAGGCGAAGAAGGACGGGGCATTCGCCAGCACCGTGATGGGGCTCAAGTCGCTCCGGCTTTCGTTGGCCTTGCCGGGGTTCAGAATCACCGCGACATTGGCGTTACCGGGCGCGGCACCCGCCGGCATTTGGGCATTGATTTGTCCCGCGTTGGCGAAGAGCACGGGTACTCGCTGTCCACCCACCTCCACGGCCACGCAGCCCAGTTCAGTGGGAAAATTGCCGTTCACAAAATCCAGCACGCCGGCTTCGCGCACGCCGGTGGGCATGTTGTAACCGGTGCCGGCGATGGTGAAAATGCCATTCATGGCGAAGGTGTTGGCCCGGCCACTGGCCGCGTCCGCGATGCCGCGAATGGTGGGCTTGCCGCTGACGAGGCAGGTGCCATCGGCCGCGACTTTCGTGTTGGTGGCGTAAATAAAGTCGCCGGCGTTGGTGCCGCCGTTGTTCGCCGCGTTGCCAACCGCATACAGAATCACTTCGCCGGCGTTGGTGGCCGGCGGGGTCCATTCAATGGTCCATTCCCCGCCCCCCGTCTGTCCGGCAAATGTCGAAGCGGCTACGTGAGTGGCAAACTCCGCTTCGCCGTTGCAGGGCGAGGGTGTATTGGCGGGGGCGCAGGTGACGCGAATGGAGTTCGGCACCACCGTGAAGGTGCCCGCCTGTTTGGTCTCGTCGCTGACGAGGCGCGCCGCCAGTTCGAAACCCCAACGCGATGCTTCCGGGTGGGTGAGACGAACCCGGATCAGCTGCTTCACGCCCGGCCGGTAAGGCGATGCTTGAATCGTCAAGCGCCCTAACGAGTCGGGGTTTACTGTCGCCGCAGCGCGATGACAAGCCTGGCAGGCCAAGCCACCGTCGGCGGCAATGTTGGCGCGCAGGGCGGGCGGTCCGCTCGAGAAGGCCTCTAAAGCAAAGGGTGCCGAGACGGCTAATAGGACGAGCGGAGTCCACCGTTCAAAAAATCGCATGAAATTTTACTCCTCAAAGATTGAGCCCTCAAAGCACGGGCGTTGTCTTGAGACTTTACTTGAGATGAAGGCAAAACGCAAGGAGGGTGAATGGTAAATAGTTGAGTAGTGAATTAAATTCACAAGTGCTGGCTTTGACACTCCGTGCCAGGGTCACCGATACTCAAGGCTTGAACACCCTCGCGACGCTGCGTCTTGGCGAAGCCGCCACGTTGGACCGGCTGGAACTGCCGGAGGCCTTTGCGCATCGGCTGATGCAGCTCGGCTTTATCCCCGGTGTGCTGGTGGAAGCCGCCCATCAAGCCCCGGGTGGCGATCCGCGAGTCTACCGGGTGGACGGCTCTGAGGTGGCTTTGCGTCAAGAGACGGCGCGCAAGCTTTATTGCACGCCCATCGGGTAAATGAGTTGCATCAAGCGCCAACGAATCGCACTAGTACTCTGACCGCGTGGTTTGTAACTTTCATCTAACTAGCCCACGGCGTAAGCCGTGGGGCGCAAACAAGTTTGAAATTTGCCACACGGCTCACGCCGTAGGCTAGTGAAGGGGCCAAATTGAAAGTTAGAAATCACACGGTCAGAGCACTGGACGGGTCAAATCAAGCAAAGGGCCAGGCCTTGGCGGTAGACTGTAGTTGCAGTTCATTGTCTTATGGACACTTCCCAGCAACTCGTCACGATCACCCCTGCCAAGGCTGGCCCGTATGCCGTCGCGATCGTGGGATCGCCCAATGCGGGCAAGTCGACGCTATTTAATGCGCTCACCGGCTTGCGCCAAAAAGTAGCGAATTATCCGGGCGTCACGGTGGAGAGCCACGTAGGCCGCGTGCGATTCGATGACGGCCGCGAAGTGGCGCTGATCGATCTGCCCGGGATCTACTCACTGGAACCGGCCTCGGAAGATGAACGCGTCACTCACGACGTGCTCACCGGCAAGATGCCCAGTGTCGCGACGCCCAACGCGATCATCCTCATCATCGACGTCACGAATCTGGCCCGTAATCTTTCGCTAGCCGCCCCCATCCTCGGGTTGGGTCTCAGTTTGCGGCTACCCACGTTGATCGTGCTGAATATGGCCGACGATTTGCGCCGGCGAGGCGGCTCGGTGGATGTCCTCAAGCTGGAGGAGGAGCTGGGCGTGCCGGTGGCCCTCACCACTGCCACCACGGGCGAGGGCATCGGCAAGGTACGGGCTTTTCTTGAACAACGTGCCGTGATGCCTCCGAAACGGGTGGAGTTGCCGCCCGTGCTGCAAAACGTGCCGGAGTGCCGCCGCTGGGCTGCCAGGATGGGTGAGCGCGCCGGCTATCGTGCTCCCGCCCCGCCCTTATGGACGCGCCGTCTGGACAAAATCTTCCTCCATCCGTTGTGGGGCGCGCTGATTTTCCTCGCCGTCACTCTCTTTGTTTTCCAAAGCATCTTCACCTGGGCCGAGCCCGCCATGGAGGCGATCCAAAACCTCATCACCTGGAGCGGCCAACTGATCGAAGCCGCCCTGCCCGCTTCGGCCTTCCGCGCGCTGCTGATTGAAGGCGTGTGGGGCGGCGTCGGGGCGGTGGTAGTCTTTTTGCCCCAGATTTTACTACTGTTTCTCTTTATCGGTCTACTGGAGGACTCCGGCTATATGGCCCGGGCCGCGCTGATTGCCGACCGCACCATGGCCCGGGTGGGCTTGCAAGGCAAGAGCTTTATTCCCCTGCTCTCCGCGCATGCGTGCGCCGTCCCCGCCATCCTCGCCACGCGGACCATCGAGAACAAGCGTGATCGCATGGCGACCATTCTGATCGCCCCGCTGATGACGTGCGCCGCCCGGCTGCCCATCTACACGCTGGTGATCGGCGCATTCATCCCGGAGCGAGAGCTGCTCGGCCCCATTGGCACGCGCGCCTTCGCACTGATTGGCCTTTATGCGCTCAGCTTTCTCGCCGCCATCGCCACCGCAAAGGTGCTGAAGTCTTCCGTGCTGAAGAGCGAAGCGTCGCCGTTTGTCCTCGAAATGCCGCCCTACCGTTGGCCGACCTGGCGCACGGTGGGCTATCGCCTTTATGACCGCGCAATGGCGTTTCTGAAACGTGCCGGTACGGTGATTTTGGTGATGACCGTGGTTTTCTGGGTGCTGGCGCATGTACCCTTGCAGGATGGCCGGTCCGTGCCGATTGAAAAAAGCGTCGCCGGCCGGATTGGCCACGCGCTGGAACCAGCGATCAAGCCGTTAGGCTTCAACTGGCGGATTGGCGTCGGTATCATCGCCTGCGTTTTTGGCGCGCGCGAGATGATGGTGAGCACCCTGGGCACCATCTACAACACGGAGAAGGAAGCTGACTCCGCCGCACTCCGCAGCCGGATTCGGCAGGACCTGACCCTGGGCGGCGCTTGGGCGCTACTGGTCTTTTTCGCCTTCGCCATGCAATGCGCTTCCACCGTCGCCGTCGTGAGGCGCGAGACGGGCGGCTGGCGTTGGCCGATCATCCAATTCGCCTACATGACGCTATTGGCATACTTTGGTGCGCTGGGCACCAACCTCTTTGTGACGTGGCTGACGGCCTAGTCATACCCATGATGTCGTTCCGGGCCTAAATCCACGCCTCATCGCCGGGTGAGCGCTCGCCGTCCTGGCGGGATATCATAAAAGAGGAGGCGGTCTTCGTCCACCGAACTTCCCCTACCCATGTCCCAGACCACCGAAGAACTTGGCATCAATAGCTGGCTTGAAGAAGAACTATACCAGCAATACCTGAGCAACCAGCAGAACGTCGACTCGAGCTGGAAGACCGTTTTCGATACGAACGGCCACTCTGAACCACTGCCGGCTCCGCCTACTCCACCGGCGGCCGCTCCTGCACCGCCATCCGCAATGCCCCAGTCGCAGTTGGCACCTCCCAGCCAACTGCCCGCCAAGCAGGCCCCGGCCGTCGCCCTCGGCCCGGCGGAGCAGTTAATGCCCCTGCGCGGTGTCGCGGCGCGCATCGCCGAGAACATGAACGCGAGCCTCTCGGTGCCCACCGCCACCTCGCAGCGCGTGTTTACGGTGAAGGTGATCGACGAGAACCGGCAGTTGGTGAATGAGCACCGGGCTTTGAACGGCAAAAGCAAAGTCTCTTACACGCATCTGATTGCCTGGGCGATTGTCAAAGCGCTCAAAACCAACCCGGCCATCAATCACGCCTTCATTGAGAATGCCGATGGCCCGTTTCGTATTGTGCGCCCCCGCGTGAATCTCGGCATTGCGGTCGACGTGGCGGGCAAAGACGGTAGCCGCGGTCTGATGGTGCCCAGCATCAAGAATGCGGGCGAGATGAACTTTCAGCAGTTTCTGGCCGGTTTCGACGATATTGTGCAGCGGGCGCGCACGGCGAAGCTAACGCCGGCTGACTTTTCCGGCACCACCATTTCGCTCACCAACCCCGGCACGGTGGGCACGCTGGGTTCCGTCCCGCGCCTCATGCCCGGGCAAGGTGCCATCATCGCCACCGGTGCCATCGATTATCCCGCCGAATACCAGGGCGTCGCGCCGGAGATGAAAGCCCTGCTGGGCTTGAGCAAAGTGATGATGATGACCTGCACCTACGATCACCGCGTGATCCAGGGTGCCGAGTCCGGTATGTTTCTGGCCCGCGTGCAACAGCTATTGCTCGGTGAGGACCAGTTTTACGAAGAGATCTACGCCGACTTGAAGATTCCTTATCAGCCGATCAAGCTGCCGCAGGAGAAAGTCCGGACCCTGGCCGGCCCTGCCTTAGGGCAGGTGACGGCCGTCGGCGCAACGGCGGAATTGGCCAAGGAAGCCGCCGTCCTGATGCTGATCAACGCCTACCGCGTACGTGGCCATCTCGTAGCGAATCTGGATCCGCTCGGCGGCGATGCGCACCATCATCCTGAGCTCGATCCAGCTAATTATGGCCTGACGATTTGGGATCTGGATCGCCCGTTTCTCACCGGCAATCTGGGGGGGATGACCGGTGACGCGGCCCCGCAGGGCATGGCCAGTCTGCGCGAGATTCTCGAAAGCCTGCGCGCCGCTTACTGCGGCACGATGGCCGTCGAGTACATGCACATCCAGCATCCCGAGCAGAAAGCTTGGTTGCAGCAGCGTCTGGAACCCAAGTCCGCGCGTTCGCCGCTGACGCCGGACGCCAAAAAGCGCATCCTCGAGCGTTTGGTGGAAGCCGAAATGTTCGAGAACTTCCTCCATACGCGCTTCGTGGGCCACAAGCGTTTCTCGATGGAGGGGGGCGAGGCCGGCGTCGCGATTTTGGATGAATTAGTAGAGCGCGCCGGCGCGGCCAACGTCGGCGAAATCGTCATTGGCATGGCCCATCGTGGCCGTCTCACCGTCCTCGCCACCCTGATCGGCAAGCCGCTCTCGCAGATTTTCTCTGAGTTTGAAGGCAACATCGATCCCGAGACGACGCAAGGCTCCGGCGACGTAAAGTATCACCTGGGGGCGAGCGGCTTGCGCGCCACCAAAACCCGCGAAGTGATCGTCTCCGTGGCACCCAATCCTTCGCACCTTGAAGCGGTTGACCCGGTGGTCGAAGGCATTGTCCGCCCCAAGCAGGAGCGTCTCGGCGACACCGAGCGCGCCCGCGTCATTCCGGTGCTAATCCACGGCGATGCGGCTTTTGCCGGCCAGGGCGTCGTCACCGAAACGCTGAACTTATCGCAACTGGAAGGCTACACCACCGGCGGCACCGTCCACCTGATCATCAACAACTTGATCGGCTTCACCACCAACCCCAGCGAAGGCCGGTCAGGCCCTCATTGCACCGACGTAGCCCGCACGGTGCAGGCACCGATTCTGCACGTCAACGGCGACGACGCCGAAGCCTGCGTCCGCGCCGTCCAGATCGCTTTCGATTTCCGGCAGCGCTTCAAAAAAGATGTCGTCATCGACATGGTTTGCTATCGCCGCTATGGCCACAACGAAGGCGACGATCCCAGCTACACGCACCCTTTGCTTTACCGCAAAATTAAGGACCAGCCCTCGGTCGGCACGATCTACATCGAGCGTCTGAAGCGCGAGAAAGTGATCACCGACGCCGATCTCGACGCGATCCGCAAACGCAACACCGCCCGCCTCGAAGAAGGCTTCAACGCCGCCAAAGAGAAGGCCGAAAAGTTCGAGCTCATCGAAATGGCGCTGCTGGACGAGGAGGTCTTCAAAGTCCCCACGCCGAACACGGCCGCCGACCTGAAAATGCTGGAGGAAGTAATCCATGGGATCACCACCTTCCCGGATGGCTTTAACCTGCATCCGAAACTGCAAGGGCTGATCGTCGATAAACGGCGTGAAGTCGCCAAAGGCGCTCCGATGGATTGGGCCACCGCCGAAGCGCTCGCGTTCGGCTCATTGGTGCTCGAAGGCACCCCGGTCAGGCTCTCGGGCCAGGATTCGTCGCGCGGCACTTTCTCGCAGCGTCATCTCGAATACGTCGACTACCAGACGGGCAAGCCCTATGTGCCCATGAAGCACCTTGACTCCAAGCAGGCCCGCTTCGAAGTCGTCGATTCCAGCCTCTCCGAGTACGCCGTCATGGGTTTCGAGTTTGGCTACAGCGTCGCCGACCCCACCTGCCTCGTCATGTGGGAAGCGCAGTTTGGCGACTTCGTCAACGGCGCGCAAATCATGATCGACCAGTTCATCTCGGTGGCCGAAGAGAAATGGGGCCAGCCCACCGGGCTCGTCCTGCTGCTGCCGCATGGTTATGAAGGCCAAGGGCCCGAGCATTCTTCGGCCCGCATCGAGCGCTTTCTGCAGCTGTGCGCGCAGAACAACATGATCGTCGCCAATGCCTCGACCCCGGCCCAGTATCATCATCTACTGCGACGGCAGATGCATGGCGGGGCCGATCGCCGCGGTCTCCGCAAGCCGCTGATTATCTTTACTCCGAAGAGTCTTTTGCGCCATGCCAAGGCCACGAGTACCCTCGCCGAGCTGTCGGTGGGGGGCTTCCGCGAAGTGCTGGGCGATGCCGTGGTCACCGGTGATCGCGTCACGCGCGTGCTGCTGTGCTCCGGCAAAATCTACTACGATTTACTGCAGGCTCGCGAAGCCAAGCAGGCCTCGAACGTTGCCATTGTGCGCCTGGAACAGCTCTATCCGTTCCCCGCCGCCGACATGCGCGACGTTCTTTCGCGCTATCCCGAAGCCGCCGAACTCGTTTGGGTTCAGGAAGAGCCGCGCAACATGGGGCCTTGGCGCTTTGTCCGCGAATGGATGGAGCCGATTACGGAAGCTCGCCGCCGGCCGTTGGGCTACGCGGGCCGCGCCGAATCCGCCAGCCCCGCCACCGGAGCCTTGAAGCGTCATCAGCAGGAACAGCAGGAGATTGCCGACACCGCCTTTGCGACCACTGTGCCGTCCAAGCCCAAACGAGTCCGCGTCGTGGCGAAACGGAAACGTTAGAAACCGATGCTCGCGGCGCTTGAAGCTTGGTGGACTGCGGATCCGTTGCTGGCCACGGTGGGCGTGGCCTTGGCCGCAGTACTTTCGTTGCTCCTGCTACTGACGATCGCCGTACTGGCCTCGCCTCACATGCGCATCCTTTACCGGGCCCTGCGGCGCATCTTGTGGACCAAGATCGGCACTTCGCGAAATGGTCCCCCACTGCCCAAGCGCTACCAGGACCATCTCGATAGCAAGCGCCTCCAACGGCTTCTGATGGCGGCCGAAGGCGCTGCTTTCGGGCGCAGCGGTGTCCTCTACCTGACGCCCGATGAAATTGGCTTCGTTTCGTTGCGCTTTGGGCTGATGACCGAGATGAATATGCCCTATGCCCAAATCATTGAGGCCATGATCCGCAGAGGTTCGTTGTATGATCTCGTCACGGTGCGCACGGGTGAACGCGCCCAAACGCTCAGGCTCTATCACGCCGACCGCGACGTCGGCCAGGAGTTTTTCAATCATTTGCAGATGCGTTTAGGCGCTATGCGTTTTGACAAGCCATAAATTGCTACACTAAAAGGGTTACGGATTCGGGCCGTAGCGCAGCCTGGTAGCGCGCTTGCTTGGGGTGCAAGAGGTCGTGAGTTCAAATCTCGCCGGCCCGACCAACCTTCTCAATTTCCGTCCCCTCATTGAGAATCGCCACATAAGTCTCATACCGGAAGATCCGGTCGCGCTGGCGGCCTGTGATCTCTTTCACGATATCCAACTGCCTCAAATGTTCGAGTGACTTGGTCACCGTGGGCGCGGAGATTCCGATCGCCTTGGCGGTTCGGCTTACCAGCAGTACCGGCCGCTGCTGCAAGTGCAGATAGACTCTTAAGGCAGAAGCCGCCGGCCGCCCAAGCTGTTCGATCTTCTGACGGTCGCTGGCGTGAAGCTGCTGTATCTTCCGCGCCATCTCGCAGGCCTGTTCGGCCACTTCTTTCACCCCTCGCAGAAAGAAATCAAGCCAAGCCTCCCAATCTCCGTGGGAACGAACCCGATTGAGCAGTTCGTAATACTGGCTGCGGTTGGTTTTGAGGTAGAGGCTCAGGTAGAGCAGCGGCTGGCTGAGAACGCTTTCCGCCGCCAGCATGAAAGTGATCAGCAGACGGCCTAGACGTCCATTGCCATCCAGAAAAGGGTGGATGGATTCAAACTGGACATGCACCAGCGCCGCCTTCACCAGCAAAGGCAGATCGGGACGTTTCTCGTGGATAAAGCGTTCGAGGTCACTCATGCAGGCCGCCACTTCGCCAGGGGGTGGCGGCACGTAATGGGCGTTTCCTGGGCGGCTGCCTCCAATCCAATTCTGGCTCGTGCGAAACTCTCCCGGCTTCATGCCGCTACCGCGCCCTTTGGATAGCAGGATCTCGTGAATCTCCCGGATCAGCCTCCCCGAAATCGGAAAGCCGCCGCTCAGTCTTTCCAGCCCGTGATTCATGGCCGCGACATAGTTGAGCTCTTCGCGGAAATCATCCGTCGGGAATCCAGCCGTGCCGTCATTCTCGAACAGCAGGAAATCGGACAGGGAGGATTGTGTACCTTCGATTTGTGAGGAAAGAACGGCCTCTTTCCTTAGGTAGAAGTAAAGAAAAAGAGAAGGGTCGGGCAGCGAAAGGCTCAGCCCGTCCAGCCGGCCCAATGCCTGGCTAGCCTGCTCCAGCAATAGCTGCATACCGCCTAAGTGGACAGGCGGAACAGGTGGCAATGACAGCGGCACAAAAGCCCGGACGCTCTCCGCTTCCGGACCGTGAGAGGTGACAACATAGCGCCCCAATCGTCGATTGTCTGGCTTGCCCGTTTGCATACGCCTAAGAAAGATCCTTTCGTTAACATTTTTGCTACGAAAGGATACAGCCATATCCTTTCTTAACAATTCTCCTAACCAAAGGATACGCCACTATTCTTTCATTAACAATACTCCCAACTAAGAAAGGATACGACCATATCCTTTCATAGCCAAATTCTTTACGAAAGGATCTTTCTTAACGCCGCAGCACCCACCGCCCCGGATCCAGGCTTACCTTCGCCGCTAAAGCAGGCAGTTTCACCGAAAACTCCACCGGCTCGGACGATGTCCGTACCCAATGCGTGATCGTTTTCCCGTTCCGCAGCTGGATTTCGACCGGCACATCAATGCTAAAGTCTTCTTCCGCATCGGTTTGGCGCACTGTACCGGTCAGCACCAATCCCTTCGCCGACTGAGTCAGCTGCAAAGTGGGCACCCCGGTTCCGTAAACCCAACTCTCAAAGAACGGGCCGAGCGTCTTCTTGCCGCCTTCCCCCATCGCCTCAATGGCCAGCCGCTCCACATCTTCAGTGGACATGGGCGTAAGGTGAAACCGGCGTTCCAGCTCCGCCAGCATCTTCAGAAAGGCCACATCGCCCATCCGCCGCCGTAACATGTGGAAAATCCACGCACCTTTTTCGTACGTGATCGACTGCCACGCGCTGGGGGACTGAGAATTTTGCAGCCGGAAGCCCCAGACGATGGGGCCAGTGGATTCAACCGTTTCACCCTTTTCGTTCACTTTCAGGAGGCGTTCGCGAAAGCTCTCGAGGACCTGGTCAACCGCTTTGATCCCGCGCCTTTTCTCGAGATACAACATGGACGAGTAGCTCGCCAGCGCCTCCATCATCCAATCGTCCTCCGGCCTGGCCGGGGTGACGGAATTGCCCCACCATTGGTGGGCAATCTCGTGGGATTGCAGTAACTCGTTAAAAAAGGGCCCCGCATCGGCGGCGCGGCGTTCATCGAGATAATTGAGGGTCGACAGATAGATCAGCCCCGGGAAGCCCTGGCCAAAGCGGCCGGGGATGGGCGTGACATTTAGGTTCGAAAGCGGCGGCGGGCCAAAGCGATTGCCCATGAATTCCAGGGCGTCCATCAGCTCGCCGCTCATCGCATTGAGCCGGTCAAGCGGACTCGGCGGAGCCGTGGCCAAAGGCGCGTCAACCGGACGCCGCGCTCGACCGCCGAACTGGGGCGACATCGCAGGAGGCAGCACCACCGGCGGTGCCACCAGATTCGACTCCAGCTTCTGATTGGCGTAAACATCCAGCCGGTAAGCCCCGCGCGACTGACGGTTCCGCGCAAACTTACCCAGGTTAAAGCCCAGCAGCCGCACGGGAGCAGCGGTCTTCCAATGATCGACGCGTTCGCCGCCTTCGATTTTTGAATCGAGCAGATCGCCCGCCGAAACCAGCGTCAAGGCGGCCGGATAGCGGAAAGTGGCTTCATGACGCGCGAACTGCATGCCGCGCTGGGGATACCAATTCGTGCGGGCCGCCATAAAATAAACGCCGTTGCCGGCCTCGCGAATCACCTCGCCCTCATGCTCAAACTCGAGATCGTAGGCGATTCCCGCCTGGAGTGGCGCGCGAGGGATCACCAGGAACGTTTCGTTCTGCTCGCCGCGAAAGAGGCCCGAGCGTAAACTGTCGCGCTGGAAGAACTCGGCCGGCTCGCCATTGACGCGCACCTGCTGGATGCGCATGCGGGGGGAAATATCGAACGGGACGGTCGCTTCAGACGTCTCCCGCGGTGTTACGGTGAGATGCGTAACGACCCGGGTTTTGAGGTCCGGGGCAACTCGCACGTCGAGCCGCACGGCATCGATCCGCACCCCCGCAGCCTTCGCCGGACCCTGCAATTGACGCCGGCTTTTGCCCGTAAAGCTACACCACACATCGAAAAAACGGCCGGACTCGCGCGTCACAAATTGACCCAGCACCACCCGCGCCTGATCGCGTCCATCGACCAGCAAATCAAAATTCCCGCGGCCGGACTCGGATCGAGCACCCGCCAGAATCGTGTAGAACAGCCCGCGGCCAGCCGGACGCCCGGACAGCAGATCCTGTACCAGCCGCAATTCCATGCTTTCCGCCACATTGCGTAGCGCCCCTTCGTAGCGCTGCCGCAGCACCAGCCCCAGCTCCACCGCTGGCTTCACGCCACCCGGACTCGCCTCGATCTGCCGCATCAACTCCGCCGCCGTGCCATCCGTAAAGAGCATCAGCATGCTGTCAAAATGCTCAGCCAAGTTGGGTGAGCCGGTGAAACGGGCCAGCGCCCCGCGTTCACGGCGCGTGGGCGGCATCAGCAGCACCTCCGCCTCGCCACCCTCCACTTGGGCACTGAAAATCGCCGCGACCGGCGCACCTTCCACCGGCTTGGCGAAGATCAGCAGCCCATCGGTAAAAAAGATTTTGGCGTCCTCACGCTCAAGCTTCAAATCGCGAACGCGATAGCAGCGCTCCGGGTCGAGTGTCATCTCGCGCAATTGCGCGACCACAGCGGATGCCTTCGACGGAGCGTCAGCGGCGACGGTACTCCGCGCGACTAAAAGGAAAAGAAAAACGGCGCGCACGCCTTCAGTTTAGGCCCTACCAGACCTGATACCAAGCTTTGCGGCGCGGCTCTATCTCCAGCCGTTCCGGCAACGGCAACCCGTCCACCACCGCCCGGGGATTCTCGATGAACAGGCGCTGAGCGCGCGCTTCTCCCCAGTCGTTTTTCACCAGAGCAAAGGCTTCATCCATCCGGGCCGGCCGGTGCTCCAAATCATGGCCGTCGCTCGCGAACACATGCACTAGATCTTCCGCCATCAATAACTCGGAAAACTTGCGCGCCCGGCTGCCCCAGTAGCCCGTCAGCGACTGAGTCGTTACCTGCAACAAACACCCCATCCCCACCCAGGCTCGCAGATCTTCCAGCCGTTGCTGTAACAGACTATTGCGTTCCGGGTGGGTAATGACGGGCACCAACCCGGCACCCAATAGTTGCTGAAAGATTTCGGTCGTATTGCGGAAAATGATCAGGTCGGAGAATTCCACCAACAAGTAACGCCCCGCGTTGATCGTGAAGCGTCCGGGATCCACCATCAGAGCCTGGATATTGTCGAAGGTGAGGTGAAAATCACAGCCCAAATGGATACGGATCCGCCCGTCTAATTCGAGCGAAAGCGTGTCGGCCAATTGCCGGTTCAGCTGCGGGTCGAATTTGAATTGGAGGTTGGCGTGGGGGGTGGCAACGATGTCCGTTGTCCCGGCATCTGCGGCGGCGCGCAGCATACCAACGCTGGTCTCCAGTGTGTCCGCTCCGTCGTCCACACCGGGAAGAATATGCGAATGTATGTCGATCAAAAGAGTTAAATAAACATCTCTTCGTCCTGAGTTGCTTGCACAATGCTCGGACGCTTACCGTTCCCGCTAAACAGTGAGCCGAAGCCCACCCGTACCCCGGCCACCAGGCCGTTAATTTCTTTCAGCGGCTTCATCACGCCGCCATGCAGCACGGCCACGGTCTCGTGGACCCTGTTCATGGTGTCTTCCAGCACCAGCTCCGCCTTCTCCAGCTGAACCTTGGCGCGCGCCGAAGCGTCCGTAACGACTTCTTCCACGCGAGACAATTGCTCTTTGGTGGAATCCAAAATCAAATGGGTTTTGGCGCTAATCTGTTTGATCTCGGCGTGGCTGGTTTCTACCGTCGCGCGAGCATGCTCCAGCAAACTCTCAGCGCGAGGGATGAGCGGCATCACCTTCTCTTGCATCGTCTTCACTTGACGGTACAGGCCCACCATCGCCAGCATCTGAAACAGCATCGACAGGCCTGCGATTACCACAAAAACGGTCATCACCCAGATCAGTGTTTGATTTTCCATGGAAAACTCCGTCCTTTTAGACGCCTTCGCCCGCCAGATCGGTATTCACCGCGTCGCGATAAGCCTGCTTGCCGGCGTCCATCGCCGAAGTGAGGTTCTCGCGATGGCGGCTGACGGTTTCTTTTCCGCGCTGGACAGTCTCTTTGCCCCGCTGAACGGCCTCCGCCGCAGTCTCGCGCAGTTCTTCGCCCCGCCGCTTCAGCGCGTCCCGGCTTTCGTCGGCCTTATTCCTCAACATCACCCGGGTCTCTTCGCCACTCTGCGGCGCGAATAGCAGCCCCGCAGCCACACCAAGGCCCAAGCCAAGGAAAAAATAAGAAATTTTGTTGTTGTCTTCCATCAGGGTGCTCCCTATTAAACTTACTCAGGCTGACTTTAGTCTACTATGGAGAGCGATGCGGAAACAGCCCAGAAAACTCGACGCATCGGAGTTGAAGCAATATGCCTTGCGCCTGCTGGCGGGCCGCGCCCTCTCCACCGATGAAATGCGCGCTAAACTGACAGCCCGGGCTGCCCCCGAAGTGTCTGGGCCGGCCGGCATTGACCCGATCATCGAGTATCTTCGCGAATGCAAGTTCCTCGACGACACTCGTTTTGCTCAGCACTATACTCGCCTGCGCCTGGAAGGCGATGGCCACGGCCGCGCCCGCGTACTGCGCGATCTGCGGCAACGCAAAGTCGCGGCACCGCTGGCCGAGAAAACGGTCGCAGCCGCCTTTGCCGGCCTTGACGAAGTGACGATGATCGAGCAATTTCTGGCCCGCAAATTCAAGAACACCGACTTGACGGCTTACCTGCGCGAAGAGAAGCACTTGGCGGCCGCCTACCGTAAGTTGCGGCACGCGGGCTTTGGCGGATCGAACACCATTCGCGTCCTGCGGCGTTATTCAGCGCGCGCCGACGAAATCGACGACTCCGAAGATCCGGCGGCTGCCGAAAATTCATGATTTCGTGATGGCGCAATCGCTCGTCAAGAGCTAGAGTGTAGTGATGAATCCTGAACACGCAAAAACAATCTGCGAATATCTCGTGGCGAACCTCGAAATGGAAGCCACCACCACCCAACGCGTCATTGCCGCCGTACCCGCCAGCGGCTACGCCTATACGCCGGATGCCAAGTCCATAAAGGCGCTCGACCTGGCCTGGCATATTGTTTCCGCCGAGATCATGCTGCTCAACATGGGTATCGTTGGCGGCGATGCCGCGATGACGGAACGCCCGGCCGGCACGGACACCGCTGAGGGCATCGTCGCGTGGTTTCAAAAGCAGCTGCCCTTAACTCTGGACAAAGTAAAGGCGCTTTCCGCCGATCATCTCGCCAAGGTCGTCACGGTTTGGGGTGGCGCGTACACCTTGCCCTGCGTCACTTTTGTCAATTTCGCCATGAAGCACAGCGTTCATCATCGCGGCCAGCTCTCGGCCTACCTTCGCCCGATGGGTGCCAAGGTACCGTCCATCTACGGCCCCAGCGGCGACGAAGCGATGGGTGGCTAAAGGGCGCTTTTGCCCCAATCCTGCAGGATCCATCCTGTCAAATGTCATCCCCGCAACAGAGTCCGTCACGAAACGAACTTGCTCGGGCGGTCTACCTTGGGTCTTTTCAAGGCTGTCTTGACTCGCCACCGCGAAGAGATGGCGATTTTCCTTGCGTACGGCGTGCAGTAGCCGCCGGAAGACGACCCGGATCGCCTTTCGCTGGCCCGTGTGCGGCCATGCCCGCAGAGAAACCCCATTTCTTGGGCTTCCGCGCGTTTTCCCCGCCCGCCCCAGGAACGCTCAACCGCTGGATTTACGCTTTTTCGTGACAAGCTGGATCCGTAAATTCGTGCCGTACTTCAGGGTTCCGGAAGCGATCATCGGAATCACCACCGACTTCACTTCGGTCCGATCCCCTGGCCAGCACGCTTGACGCTTTTCCATAGTTCATCGTAGTTGGCGTCCCGGTAGCGTTCAAGGTTCAAGGTGGCCCATGAGGCTAGCGCGGATCAAAGATACTTTGTCATTAGGTGCCATCGCCCTGAATGTCCCAATACCGCATGCCATCGGTTGAACTTGCCGCGTCAACCCGGCCCAAATGTTGAACAATGCCGCAATTGACAACTTCTTGATAAGTCC
>JANLPT010000056.1:0-4655 GCA_031367405.1 Bryobacteraceae bacterium | reverse complement strand
CACGGCCGCATGGCGCTGGTTGATGTTCTGCAGCATGTCGAGTTCGAAACGCTGCTGCTCGGGCGAGAAGCCTTTGCGCAACAGGTACTCGATGGGCTGCTCGGCGATGTCCTTGGCCTTCATGCCGGAGTTGCCGATCGCGGTACCTTGGTAGGCCCCAGGCAGAAACGCCGAGGCCCAATTCTTCGCGCCGCCGTGCGACAACGTTGGCTTGATCATCACATAGCCGGGCAGATCCTGATTCTCGGTCCCGAGCCCATATAACGCCCAGGCACCCATGCTGGGACGCACGAAGGTGCTGGAGCCGGTGAAGGTTTGCAGCAACGCCGCGCCGTGGTCAACGCCTTCGCCAACCAGCGAGCGGACGACGCATAAGTCATCGACGCATTCACGCACATGAGGGAAAAGGTCAGAGACCGGAATGCCGCTTTGGCCGCCGTTCTTAAACGCCCACGGCGACTTCATCAGGGGACCAGGAGGCGCGTCGGCGAACGCTAGCGGACGCTTCATGGGTAAGGGCTTGCCGTGCAGACGGGTCAGCATTTCCTTGGGATCGAAGGTATCCACCGAGGAGGGTCCGCCATGCATGAACAGGAAGATGACGCGCTTCGCTTTGGGCTCGAAATGCGGCTTCTTCGGCAGCAGTGGACTCGCCAATTGCCCACCGGTCGATGCGGCCTGAGTTTGCTGAGCCAGCAACCCCAGCAGTCCCAGGTGGCCGAAGCCACAGGCAGCCGCGCGGAGCGCGCCACGGCGAGAAAGCGGGCCGGTTTTCGGCGTGAAGAGGTTATGCATGATTTAGTCCACGTAAATGAAGTCGTTCGAAGCCATCAGCACCCTGACCATACTCTGCCACGCGTCACGATCGGCGTTTGCGCCGCCAAACCGCTGCCGGTAGTTTTCGACATACGTCAGCGCCGCATCCGCCTCTTCGCCGGCCGGACGGCGATTCAGGGTCCGCAGGTAAATCTTTTCGATGCGCTGTTGAGGGGTGAGCGAGGCATCGTCCAGCAGGGCTTTGGAGATGGAGTGTGACCGGTCAGTGAGGAATTCGCTGTTCATCATGAACAGGGCTTGAGGGGCGATATTGGTCACCATACGCTTGCCTTGCATGGTGGTGGCGTCACCGAAGTCGAACAGGTTCAGGAGCGCCGGGAGGTTGGCGCGGCGAATCGGCAGGTACACCATGCGCCGTTTCTCTTTTTCCGGATTCAGGCTGAGCCGGCCGGACGAATTCTCGCCATCGGTGCCGAAGCCGCTCTGCATCGTACCGCCCATTTTCGTATCGAGCGAGCCGTCGGCCAAAAGGAGCCCGTCGCGAATCTCTTCGACATCGAGGCGGCGGCGATTGAAGCGTGAGAACAAGCGATTCTCCGGATCCTTCTGAAAGGTTTCGGGCGTTACTTGGCTCGACATCTGGTAAACGCTCGAGAGCAGAATCTCGCGATGCAGACTCTTCACGCTCCAGTTATTGGCGACAAAACGGCTGGCCAGATAATCGAGTAACTCCGGGTTCGAGGGACGCTCGCCCATCACGCCGAAGTTGTCCGGAGTGCGGACGATGCCATCGGCGAAGTGGCGCAACCAAATGCGGTTGGCCATCACGCGCGGCGTCAGCGGCTGCTGAGGACTGGCCAGCCAATCGGCCAACGCTAAACGACCGCTGCCCGCGTTGGGCACCGGATCGGTGGGCTTCAACAGGATGGTGGGGAAGCCCTTTGGCGCGGCTTCGGCAAGGTTCGCGTAGTCGCCGCGCACAAAGATTTTCTGGTCGACGGCGTCGCCGTCCTCGACGCCGCAAGCCATGTCGGGCTCGGGCGGCGCGCTCTTCTTCAGCGCCTCCTGCTCCAGCTTCAGCTTGGCGATGGTCTGCTTCGCCCCGGCGGAATAGGCCGCTTCCTGGTCAGCAAAGGAGAGGGCGAACGGCCCCTTGCTGTCGCTGTAGATATCGAAGAAAAAGCCGTCTTCCTCCGCGTCGAAGGTGGGCAGCGGCGAGGACACCATGTTTTCCTTCAGCATCTTTCGCGCGCCGGTGCGCCACGCGGCAACGCGTTCGTTCCACTTCACCATGCGCGCCAGATAGTCACGCTGATAGGTATCGGCTGCCAGTTTTGCTTGCTCGTCCGTGGCCGCTTGGGTCCAAGGTGCCAGATGCGGCTTCGACCGCGAATCCTGCTGAAGGTATTTCACCCACTTGGCCAGGATCTTGTCATCCAGGCCTGCCGCAGCCGCCTTGCCGCCGGCCTTCACGGCGCGGCTTGCCAACATGTAGTCCGCCAGCCGGGGAGCGAGCGCGGCCGTGTAGCGCTCCTTCTCCTGCTCCGCCACATCGTCAATCTCCATCTTCTTCATGCTCAAGGCGTCTTGATGGGCCTGATACTTGGCGTACTCTTCCTTCGGGACCAGCGGGACGTAGAGCAGCTTCGACACGTGCGTGCTGGGATCTTTAAAACTGCGCGTGTTCGCGAAGAAATTCACCATCGAGTAGTAGTCTTTTTGCAGGATGGGGTCGAACTTGTGATCGTGGCAGCGGGCGCAAGCCATCGTGATTCCTAAGAATGCCTTCGATGTCACGTCCACCTGCTCGTCGTAGACGTCGTAGAGCATCTTCGTCTTATCCTGTTGGGCGATGGCCTTGGCACCCAGGGCCAGAAACCCCGTGGCCACGATGCCGCGCTTGTTCGGGCCTCCATCGGATGAGGGGAGCAAGTCACCGGCGACTTGCTCGCGGATAAATTGGTTATAGGGCAGATCGTTGTTGAAGGCTTCGATGACGTAGTCGCGATAGCGCCAAGCGTAGGGATAGCGATGGTCCTCGTCGTTGCCGGTGGAGTCGGCGTAACGGGCCACGTCCAGCCAATGCCGTCCCCAGCGTTCGCCATAGTGCGGTGAGGCGAGCAGGCGATCCACGACTTTGGCGAAAGCGCCGGGGGCCGTGTCAGTTTGAAAAGCCTCGATTTCAGCCTCGGTGGGCGGCAGGCCGGTGAGGTCGAAGGTGACTCGCCGCAACAAAGTGACCTTATCAGCCGCCGGGGCAGGCTTCACGCCCTTCGCTTCCAGAGCCGCCAGAATGAACCGGTCCACCGGACTTTGCACCCAGGCCGTATTCTTGACGGCCGGCAGCGCGGGCATTTGAATGGGCTGAAACGCCCAATACTGGCGATCCTTGCCGGTGAGGCCGGTCCCGTGTTTGCGAATGGTGGGGCCACCGGGGGCTGTCGCATGCGGAGCGGGTCCAGCGGAAAGCGTGGTTGCGTCGAAGCCCGGCCAGGGAGTACCGGCGTTCACCCAGGCGGTGAGGTCGGCGATGGCCTCGGCGGACATCTTCCCCATGGGCGGCATCTTCGGGCGGCCTTCGTAGGAGATCACCTGCAGCAGCAAACTGCCGGCAGGCTTGGCTTTATTGGTTAAAGGTCCACTGGCCGCGCCCGCGAAGAATCCCGCAGCGGAGGACATGTCGAGGCCGGAAGTCTTCACTTTTGGGCTATGGCAACCCTGGCAGTTCTTCACCAGCACCGGGCGAATTTTCTTCTCGAAGAATTCGGTTTGCTCAGGAGTTTGCGCCAGAAGCGATGCGCCGCCCATAGCAGCAACCCAGAAACTCATCGAGCCGCGCCATACCATCGTCTTCATAATCAATTTATATCACGCTACGTAACCGGTAACCACGATATAATCCTGCCTGAACGGACACGCCGATGACACCCGCCCCCACTAGCGAACGCGCCCTGTACCTTGATGCCTTTCGTGGTTTCACCATGGTCGGCATGGTGAGCGCGGGCTTCGGATTTCGCCACTTTGCCGATCATCCCGTCTGGGGCGCGATCGCCCGGCAGTTCGAACACGTCGCCTGGGAAGGCCTCGTCTTTTACGACCTGATCCAGCCCTTCTTCATGTTCATCGTGGGCGTGGTGATGCCGTTCGCTTTCGAGCGCCGCTGGGCCCACGGCGAAACCTGGAGCCAAAGCCTTAAACATGTGCTGCGACGAGCCGCATTGCTGATCCTCTTCGGCCTGCTGGCCCGCAGCATCCAGGCCGGTAAACCCACGCTCGACCTCATCAACGTCCTCGCCCAAGTCGCCTTCACCTACGTCGTCGCGTTCCTGCTGCTGCGGCAATCGTGGAAGGTGCAAGGTGCCGTCGCGCTCAGCTTGCTGGTGCTGCACTGGGCCCTATTCCAGTTTTCCGGCTTCCCCGAACCTTGGGCGCGCGGCACCAATTTCGGTGCCTGGCTCGACATGCAGGTTTTGGGCAAGACTTGGGGCGGTGGCTACGTCACAGTCAACGCCCTCTCCTCCGCCGGTAACACCATTTTTGGCGTGATGGCGGGCCGGTTGATGGCCAGCACACGTCCGGCGGGGTTCAAGCTGCGGGTCCTGCTGGCCACGGGAATCGGATCGATCATTTTGGGACTTCTGTTGAGCCCATGGGTCCCCCTGGTGAAGAAGATTTGGACCGCGTCCTTCACCATCTACAGCACCGGCTTCACCTTACTGGCCATGGCCGCCTTCTACTTTGCCGTCGAAATGCGCGGCTGGCAGCGCTGGCCGAAGCTCTTCATCATCGTCGGCGCGAACTCCATTTTCATTTACTTATTTCACGAGATCCTGGGTCGCTGGATTTCGCAAACAGGCCTGGTCTTCACCGGCTGGGCC
>JANLPT010000051.1:0-4129 GCA_031367405.1 Bryobacteraceae bacterium | reverse complement strand
TGCTGCGCGCTCGCCTGCCGGTATTCCTGCGCGATCTTCCCGGCCTCTTCCTCGCCCTGCCGCACGAGCGATTCCAGATACTTCCGCCGATAGCCGATGACCAGCCGCAGCCGGTCGCGCCGTTGGAAATGCTCGCGCAGCCGGGCAAACAGCCGCGCCTTCATCGCCTCCACCTTCGCCTTTTCGATCGTGAAGCCCGCCTCCAGTTCCGCCAGCCGCGCCCGCGCCTCCATTACGTTTTTGGCGTGAGGGGTGAAAGGACTCCGGCATTTACGCGGATGCGGCCATCAGCTACCTTCCGCGCCAATGAGCCGCGCAAAAAAGGTCGTCGCCCGGATTCTCGCAGGCAGTTCCGATGCGAACTTTGTCTTCGACGATCTTTGCTTTGCCCTTGAGCGTGCCGGTTTCACCCGCCGCAGGGGCAAAGGGAGCCATACCCTTTTCTTCAAAGCCGGCATCGAGGAAATCCTCAACCTTCAGCCCAAGGGCAGCCAGGCCAAACCCTACCAAGTTAAGCAAGTGCGGGAACTCATCCTCAAATACCAACTGGAGATCGACTGATATGCGCTACGAACTCATCATCTACTGGAGCCGAGCCGACGAATGTTTCGTCGTCGAAGTCCCCGAACTGGCCGGCTGCATGGCCGATGGAGCGACCTATCAGGAAGCCGTCGCCCACGCCCAACTCGTCATCGAGCAGTGGCTGGAAACCGCCCGCGAACTCGGGCGCCCGATCCCGGAGCCGCGCGGCAAGCTGACTTACGCTTAAGGAGCAAGAAGACAGCGAGATTCTAAGACTGCCCCTCTCTCTACTCTCTCTAATGAAAGCTTCCAGACTCGCCGCCAATTTGCAGGGAAAACAGGTCAACCGATGGAAGATCGTTGCAAAGGTAGAAAAATTGGCGACTCAAACCGGCGGTAATTTCTCCTATGGCTACATCGCAGAGGACGAAGCGGGGATGCCGTTTTTCTTCAAGGCGTTGAATTTTTACGACATTTTTCTGAGATTCGGCGGGAACTTCGCAACTCTGGAAAACCTGCTGCGAGAATACAGATTCGAAAGTGAGCTGCTTGAAAAATGCAGTGCTCGCAAGATGAAGAACGTGGTCACGGCTGTTGATAAGGGTGAATACAGGGAACCTGATGAATTTATTCCGGTTCCATATCTGGTATTCGAGCGCGCCGAAGGAGATCTGCGCAGCCATCCCTGCATGAAAGTGTTCGACCTTGAGCTACGGCTCCTCCTCTTCAAGGAATCCGTTAAAGGTGTCAGTCAGTTACATTCAGCCCAAATATCACATCAGGACATTAAGCCTTCAAATGTGTTAGTTTTCGCTACGTTATTAGGCAAACTGGCCGATCTCGGAAGAGCCACCATACCAGGCGACGACGTTCCGCACAATTATGACGAACATGCTGGGGATCCCGGGTACGAACCAATAGAGCTAAAATACCGTCATTGCAGTCCCGATTGGGCGACAAGACGTTTTGCCGCTGATATGTTCATGCTTGGTGATCTGTTGTGCTTTCTTCTTCGTGACGTTTCTTATCTTGCCGAATTCTTAGTTAAAATTGATAGTCATCATCATCCCAACGTGTGGGGAGGAACATTTGAAGATGCGTTGCCATACATATTGAAAAGGCACTCCGAAATAATCGCGGGATTAAAGAGCGTGGTGCCTGCGTGCATAGCTGATCGTCTGACCTCATTAGTCGGATATCTTTGTTACCCCGAACCAGAAAAGCGGGGTCACCCACGAACCCTAGCGGAGAAATACGCCCGCTTTTCCTTGGAGCGCGTCGTGTCGGATGTAGATTGGATGATTCAAAAACTTCGTTTCGTGTAATGCTTTCATTCAAAGACGCTCAAAGACAGTTGGTCCTGCCAGCATGGTTCGATTTCGAACAGGCGGCGAAGATCGGCGAACTTTCGACTCCGCGAAAGACTCCGTTTAAGCTCATCGAAAGAGAGCAAACTCGATTCGACAAAGCGGTGCTTGAATTTCAAGCAAATCCCCAAAGGCATATCGCATCTGATGTTTTCGGTTTTGCCCTCTCGGTCGGACGAGAGGATATCGCGCGTGAAGCGGCTTTATCGTTGGTCAAAGATCGGGATCTGCATCCGGCGGCAGTCGCCTTGGCTGAAAAGTACCTGCGATCGAAGGAAGATGACACTGTTCAGGATTGGAGGATCAAGGTGCGCGACATTAGAAAGCTACTGCTGGCTCATCCAAGAAATCCTATTGCTTGGGTCGAACAAGCACGCGCCTATACCATCCTTGGTCAGCACGAGCCTGCCGAGCGCGCGCTTAAAATGGCCTTAAAACTCGCGCCTGACAATCGCTACGTTCTCCGGAGTGCAGCGCGTTTTTACATACATATCAAGCAACCTGAGACCGCCTGGCGCTTGTTTCAAGACACTCAGCGAGTCGAATTCGATCCGTGGCTCAAGTCGTGTGAATTGAATTTGTCTGTCTTGGCAAACAAAGCTCCGAAGCGAATTCCGAAGGACGACCTAACAGCGGTTTTTAAGCACGATCTGTTTTACTACTCAGAACTTTTGGAGAGCGTTGGAATGATGCACCTGATCGCCGGTAAGGATAAATTCGCGCGGAGATCGTTCGAGGCAGCATGGCCTGCGGCCAGTCACAATGTCGTAACTCATGCGGAATGGGTGACACGAAAACACTTCCCCGCCCTGGAAGAAAAGATAAGTGGTAAATTCAAGGAATCGTTGGAAGCGCTGACTTTTTCGGAATATTTCGACCACAAGATTGAAGGCGCTGCCAAGGCCGCTTGCCAGTGGGCGAGTGAAGAACCGTATTCCCGAAAGTCGGGGCTGATGGTGACGTACATGTTGAGCTTGCTAGGTAATTATGACTTAGCAGCGCGATACGCTCGGGCAGCATTGGACACCAACCCTGACGATTGCACGACGAGGAACAACTTGGTATTTGTGCTACTCAGAAATGGCAACATAGGCGACGCAGAAAAAGAACACCGGGACCAATCGGTGCCGACGAACATCAAGGATCAAATTTGTTACATCGCGACGAAGGGTTTGCTACATTTCAAACAAGGGAAGTTAGAACTTGGTCGAGAGTTATATGCCGAAGCTATCGCTATGTCGGAGAAGGAAGGTGATAAGCGTTTGGCTAATATGGCCCGCCTGAACCTTGCTTTGGCGGAACTTGAAGTGGGTGGTGAGGGCGTCGCGGCGATTGCAGGCGGAATCGTCGAGCAGATCGGGGAGGACAAGAATCCTGACGTGCAATTCATGCGTGAACGTGTGACTAATTCAATCTTGACCTTTGAGGCCGATTCTGAGGAACATCTGCCTTCACCTCCCAATATCTCGATCACGCGTTCACACACGTCCTGGCTTCAAGACAAACTACAATCGTTGTTTCGGCGAGAACGTTGATTTCCGAGTGGCTTGTCTGCGACGATTGTAGGGACAGCGGGGACAGTTCCAGAATCTCGCTCGCGGAATGCAGGCACTCATTCCCGCCGGGCGATCCGCACGATCCGCAACTCTTTGGCGAGGAAGTCGTCCCAATAATGGATCAGTGGATGGTGGGGTCGGTTCCAGAATCTTGCTCATAGCAAGGGCGGTGGAGGGGCATCTTCGCCTGCCTCGTTACTCTCAGCTACAAAGGATCCATGGAGCCCAGAAGGCGCCGAAACCATTCCGGTTCGGACTTCTCCGGCAAATGGCGGGTCCACATTTTCCCGGAGGCGAATTCCGCCAGCAGCACATGGTTCGCGCCTGAGTTATCGAAAAGATAGGCGCGATCCGACTCGCGGATCGCCGCCGGAAGCAGCGCGAGGGAGCGTGCAAAACGCTCGACGATCTTTTTCCTCGGAACCGCATGCCCTCCGGCCAGCGCCCTCACGCGCACGCGCTGGACATTCAACTCCGGGTCATCGGTCGCGACGAAATACAGGTAGGTTCGGTAGCCGCGACTTCGTGCCCGCGTGAGAATGGTCACCTTGCTCTCGTGCGACATGACCGTCTCGAAGCTGAACGAGCGCCCGGCAGCGATGAGTTTTTCGCGCAGGTAGTCGGCGAGCGCTGCCGCGAAATACGAATGGGCCGCGTGAGGAGGCATGCGCAGCGCGCCGTTTT